>JAAYSS010000070.1 GCA_012518275.1 Bacteroidales bacterium | reverse complement strand
CATCTTGCGGAATGCCTTCTGATTTTAGCAATACATTTTTAGCATTCATCGTGCCGTTGAACTTGAATTTTTCGTAGGCATTTTTTTCCACATAAGACATCCTGCCTGACGTCTTTACGTCCATATTAAGCACGCCGTTCAGGTTGGTGCTTTTTTTGAGCGGATAGACATCTTTTATCATTCCTAAATTTATGGTACCCAATGCTTTGATGTCAAAATCGGGATCTGAAACAGGTGTTTTGATTTTTCCGCTAGCAGAAAAAGGATTTCCACCCATCACGAAGGCAAGTTTAGAAACATCGATTACGGTTTTATCCAACGAACCACCCGGGTTGGTCAGGTGTGTGCTGAGTTGAATTTTTTGCACCGATTTAGGCAGGTTCGGATATTGAAACATCCCATCGGCTACAGCTAAATTCAAGTCAAATGAAGGATAATTTTCCCCTTCCATTTTCCCTTTTGCAAATCCGCTCAGACTTACTTTTCCATCAGCTTTCAGCGAAGCGAAAGAGTTGGAATAAATGGCGGGAATCAGCGAAAGAATTGATTTGAAATCGATTTCTTTTGTATCCAGCGCCAAATCCATGTTTGTGGCGCTATCTTCCAGTTGTACCCAGCCGTTGAGCGAAAGTGGTATGGCGTTGATTTTCATTGTGTTGTTGGCAAAAGCATATCGTTTGTCTTTCAAATTGGCGTTAATGTCGGCATTGATGTTGAGCGCCAGTTTGTTTGCCAGTTTTATTCCGCCGTTCCAAAAATCAAGCGTATCAACTGTCAGTTTGGTTTTTAAAAGGGTGCTGTCGGCAGTAAAATCGCCATTTAGTGCCAAGTTTAAGTTCTTCAAAATTCCCGCAACACTGCCTGAATCACTTAAATAAGTAATGTCCGTGCGATTGATTTTAACGTCTTTCAGTTGCAGCTTAAAGTTCGATTCTGTGGTGTCCGTGTCAATTTCTGTGGAATCTTTTTTCACGATGTCCCAGTTGGCGCGCCCGTCTTTCAGCACGTGAGCCAGTAGTTTCGCATCCGAAAGTTTCACTTTTTTTATCTCGTATTCGGTGTCGCCAAACAAACTTTTTAGGTTTACCACCAGATTGATATGCTCGCTTTTCAGCAAGGTATCGCCTTTGAAATCATCTTTTCCGGCAATATAAATATTTTTTAGCTGCAACGTGGCGTCCGGAAAACTGCGGATAAAGTTCAAACCCAATTTTTCGAAATTTACTTCCGCATTGAGTTGTTTGTTCAGCTCCCGCTTGCCGAGCTCCATCAGTTTGTCTTTGAAAGCAAAAGGGAGAATCAACAAAGTAATAAAAAGCAGCAATACTATTGCAAAAATAATGTTAAACGCTTTTCTGAATTTAGATTTTTTCGTAGATTTCATATTATTCGAATTTAGGGAACAGATTACAAAAATAGGAATTTTAGCCATTATAATGCAAATTATGCACAAATAATCTTAGCAAAAATTATTCCTTTTAAAATCAAAAAGCAGTTGCAAACTAATTACAACTGCTTTATTGTTATGGATTTCAGTTTTGAGCCTTTTTGGGGACTCGAACCCCAGACCTACGCATTACGAATGCGTTGCTCTACCAGCTGAGCTAAAAAGGCTTGATTTGAACGTGCAAAGGTAATTATTTTTAAGAAAAAACAATAAATTTCTTTTTTTTAATTTTATTTTTTCTTTGGATTAGCCGGAAACCAGCCTTTTTCAACTCGTCTTTTCTGTTGGAAAACTTCCCAAATGCTCCAAAACGAAGAAAATGCAATTACGCCGAGAATAATGGATAAAATCATGTGTTTTACAAGTACAGAAGCCACAGCACTGCCGATACCTGCCATGAAAAATAGTATCCAGCTTCTCACCCCGATGTAATATTCGGCTTTTATAACCAGCGGATGAAATAAACCGATGATTAAAAATGTAATTAACCCAATGAATAATCCCGTTAAATTGTTTGACGCCAAGAAATCCATATTTTATCCTCTGTGTTTTTGCAAAAATATAATTTTTTTTATCATTAAACTTAAAAATTTCAAATAAACTTTCTATTCACACATTGAGGGTACATAAATTCAAAGTTCCATCAGTTTGTCTTTGACAATAATCGATGCAGCAGCTAGTGCAATAATTATAAGAGTGATGACAGAAATAAAAAGGTTCTGATTTTTGATTTTTAAAACTCAAGTAGTACAAGCTAATATAATATTGTTAATGTGGCGTGCTTATGGTAAAGTCAATATGCTGTTTACTGTGGAGGCGAAAATTGATGTGTAATTGATACTTTTGAAGTTAGCGAATTAATTTATTTAATAAAATTAATAGTATTTTGGTGAATTTTCAAACGATTGCGTGGCTTTATTACGTCTTTTTATGTTAAAAAAAAAAGAGCAAATAGACTAAATGTGTAATATTGCACTGTATATGGCGATAAAAAGAACTTAAATTCAAAAAAATGCACCGTTTATAATCATTTTTCTATTGATTGTAAATTTAATTAATGAGCAACTAATATAGGCGGTTTAGTTAATTTGTGTTAATTGGGGTTGATTATCAAGATAGAGTTAAACAGAGTTAATCGTTTCTATAAAAAAACAGACTATTTTCTTAGACACAGTTTGTTGTTCATTGACATTTAAAGAGTTTTATATGTTTGTTTGAACACGCCCCAATAGGCGTAGAGTCTGCAAACAAAATTCACATATGTATGCGCTTATGCCGTAAGTATTTGCAATATGCTTATTCGCAACGGATTGGTTTGCATTAATTTAGTGAAACAGCTGTATAATGTTGTTTTAGGAAATTAAAAACTACTTGGAAAAATAATTTTGAAGTAATACGTTCAAGCTTTTTGATAAATACAGAACAAGGCCTTAGTTGGTTAATTGTTTATAGCAAGAGATCAACCTTCCGCTTTATTCTGAAAATAACACAAGTAAAATTTTCAGAATAATTGAACAGAAAATTAATTAACACATAATAAAAAAAATTTTACGATATGAAAAAACCACCGTTACTAATTAAACTTTCAGTAGCATTGTTGTTGTTTACCAATACCGATATCTTTGCGTTCGGTACTGATGATTGGTTTAATGATACTGAGCAGTATAGCTATACAGTGTTGTCCCAACAGACATCACCGTATCAGGCAACTCTGCATCCTCTCTTTGAAAATACTTCTACAATTTTTGAGAGACCAATAACGCGTCCGATTTATAACTCGAATATGTCAAATACTTCTTTGAGTCGTTCCTTGAGTTATCAGGGACTAGAACCTACAATGAATGTTGCGCCTTTCCCTAGCTCGGTATTTAAAAATGGGAAATGGACGAGTAGCTACAGCAAAGCCTTAACGAGAAACTCGTTTAACCTTGTATCGAGGCAGCCTGACCTTTTCGTGAATTATACAGAACAGACGCCTTTTGCCAGTGCATCGCCGTCCATGATGCAGAAAGTGCCACCTTTCCCTGGAGACCCGGGACAAATGCCTGTTGGAGACGGTGTGTGGATACTATTAACCGCTGCTATGGGCTATTTTATTTATAAGAAAAAACATATTTTAACCAGATAAAAACTTTAAAAAATGAAAAAGATATTTTTAATTAAAAAGGTAAAGCTCTCTTTACTTTTAATTTTTGCTTTCTTGCTATTTTTGCCAAAAACCATACAACTCCGTGCCGATGGCGGCGTGGGATATAAAGGGATATACATCAACAATAAAAGCACAAAGAGTTGGTACAAAGTTCATGATGTAGACTGGAATTACACAGGATGTGGCGATTATCAATTTAAACATGCGCCGTCATTTGATGGAGTGAATTTTGGAAAGTTTAACCCAGACGACAAGCTCGAGATTGCTGGCTTCGCTGTGGTAGGCTGGACTAATAGTGCAAATGACTTCGTTGTGGGAAAACTTCAATATAAAATTTGGAAAGAAAGAACACCCGAACCTGATGCTTGGACAGGACATGTAACAGCCGGCAACTATGACGAGCCATGTGGTGATAAGTCTTGGCAGCAGGTGTGCTCATCGGGTAACGATAGGGTAATGGGGTATATTGACTCATCATTGGATATAAAACCTACCGAAGTCGGTATCTATAATTTTAAAATACAGGCGCTGGGAAGAGTTAATTACTGTAATGGGTCATTTAATACCAACGATGGACCGTTCATGACAGCTAAGTTTGAGGTTGTTCAACCAACAGGGTATTATTACAAATCGGAAGGAAATGTGACCTGGACTGACCCCAGTAACTGGAAAGTATCTACTGACGGCGTCAACTATACCAATGCATCCACCGCGCCTTCCAGTGTGGGTGAAGGTGAATTGTATCAAGTAATTGTAGACGAGGGACACACGCTGACACTTACAACTAATGCCGTAACTCCAAGTACAGGTAACTTTATAGTAAACGGTACGTTAGAGCTGGGTGCAGGCGGTTCTGTATCCACAGCTCCCACTTATGGTGTGGGTTCAACTTTAATATACAACAGAGATGTAACTTTGCCCGCAACGGAATGGCCCCGATATTCCATAGAAGGAGCTGACTATCCGGAAAATTTTACCGCAGGAAAATTCCCCCACAATGTTGGTGTAGCATCCGGAACATTAAAAATAGAAGCGCCGGACAAACTCCATAAACAGTATATGGGCGGTGATTTAACAATAGAATCTGGAGCTATAGTAGAGTTTGATATGAACCAAGAAAATGAACCGAGAGATGGAGATTGTTTTAGAGTAGCCGGTAATCTTGATAATTACGGAACAATTAGACAAACAAATATAAACAGGTCCGCATTTTCTTGCACTAACTTTACAAATCATTCTGGAGCAACAACCACTCTATCAGGCGATGCCAAAGGTGGAGACTTAGTTGTTTATGGTGATTTTATGAATAATGGAGATAATGCATCTGCAGTTAATATTAACGGTCGTGCACTGATATTTAGAGGTACTGCAGATCAAACATTAGGCGGTTCAGCTCCGGGTGCTTATGAGATTGATTATCTGATTATTGATAAAGATGGCGGAGTGGTTACTGTAGAACATGATATTATATGCGACGGTGAAGGTACGGATGCCGGTGCTTCTAACTCCGGTGGTGGATCCATTACTGTAATGGGAAATACTGTCTTGGATTTAAGCGATGTTACGGTAACAGTAAGTGAAATCGGTGATGCCAAGTATTGGTCAACGATTGACTGTAAAGACGGTGGTAAAATTAGGACAAATGCTAAAACAGTCTTAAATATTTACGGACACCAAAATAATAATACCGGAAATCTTTCATTTGATCAAAGCGAACCTAATGTTACAAATGTAATTGGTCAATTGAATTTAGATCGTGTAGGCGGTGTTTTGAACTTTGATAATGACTTTGTGGTAGCCGATAAACTTCAAATAAAACAGGGCAAATTAAATGGAGGGACAACTGCAAGCATACGGTTAGATGCATTGGCTGTTGGTACTTTATCATCTACTAACACAACCGCTGCACTTGAAGTTAAAGACCTTGTGTTTACAAAAGTTGCCGGCGGGGAAATGAATTCGGCGCAATTTTATAAAAACGGAAGAACTCTTACCATAAACGGCAAAGTGCGCACGCTGGTTGATTTTATTCAAACTGATAATTGGAGTTTCGTGTCGTTCCCTTACGCAGTAACTGCTGCGACAACTCTTGACGGTGTTTCAGCAACAGATGTTTCACTTGGTCAATATAATGCCGCTACAAGAGCTCAAAATGTTTCCGGCTGGGAGAATGCAGTTTTCCCGATGGAAGCAAATAAAGGTTATATTGTGCATAAAGGTAGCGTAGGACAACTATATTTTGATGGTAATGTTAATGGTACAGATGCAATGTTTAATAGTACGCGTACTTTGACACTTACTTATACACCTGCTGAGGCTCTTTGTAATGCCGGTTGGAATTTTATTGCTCATCCATTGTCTGTAAATGGGATACCGTCTCTGACTGATGGAGAATTTGCTTACCGTTACGACCCTAGTCTAGATGAGTATAAATTATATTTTTATCAATATAATCCCGGGTATTCATATACTGCTGGAGCTGCTATGAAGCCGTTTGATGCATTATTTGTAAAAACCCCAAATGCTACTACTCTTAATTTATCTTATAATACAGCTACTCCTCAAGGGGTATTAAGGAAAGCTGTAAAACAAGCTCAGGCGGTTATACCTGATGAAATAATAAGATTGAATTTATTGGCTCAAGGTAAATCGTATGAAACGCTTATTCGTGTAAAGTCTGAAGCTACTGCAGGTGAGGATGTCATGTATGATGCACCTTACAGCACACCCATGCAGGTAACCACGCCGCGCATGTACACGCTGATAAACGGCACGGCTTACGCGCTTAATTCAGTCCCTGAAAACACGACTATCCCCGTGGGAATAAGGGTACCTAGTACGGGAGAATATACTTTCACGTGGGAAAAAGGTAATGAGTATCAGGCTGTTTTGAAAGATAAGACGGCGGGAAAGGGAATAGACATGAATAAGAATTTGAGCTACACGTTTACAGTTGATGCTTTCGGCGATATCAACGACCGTTTTGAAATCAGCGTACCTCAAAGAACAATAACTAATGTTGCACTTGGAAATGATGATTTTGGATTTGATGTTAGTGTAGCTGAAGGAACTATTTTATTCAATAATTTGAATGCTCCTGCTCAAATATCGGTATTTGATGTTGCAGGTAGGCTTGTAGAAGCCAAAAATGTTACTTCACCTCAGGCTGTATTTAATATTAATCGTTCCGGAGTTTATTTACTGAAAGTTGTAGATGAGTTAGGAACAGACCAGATAAAAGTACTTGTGAAGTAAGTTGAAAATATACGATTATAGTTTTGTGTGAATAAAGAAGGTGTCCCATTTTGGGCACCTTTTTTTCTGCTCTTAAATAGCAAGAGTCCAACTGTTCGGTCTGTTTGACTCGTTACTCATTATCTTGTAATAATCTTATCGAGACACCATAGTATGATGTCTCTGCGGGTGTCGGGATATATTAATAAGACGTGATACGCCGTCTTTTTTAATAAAACGACGTATTAAAGAGACCTAAAACCGTTGGATACTATACTGAATATCTTCTCAAAACCCAATAAAAAAACGATCTGAAAAATATTTTGAAACTAAAAGTTTTTTATAAAAATTATTATTTTGAAAATTTCAATCGTTGTAGTAAAAAAATAGCTGTTTTTGGCATTTAAATTTCGTCGGCATTTATACAATTTGTTACTTTTGTTATTGAAATACTTTAAAATCATTATCAAACACATTGTTATTTATTTGTTTTATCATGAAAAGCTTTATTTTGCAAACTTTTTTTATCTCTAGCCTTTTTCTCTTTAAACTTGGCGCTCAAGTTCCTTCTCGGTCGAGCGACGTAATGTTTCAAGCATTTTATTGGGATTCGTATGACGCTTCAAATTGGGCTTCCCTTACTGATCAAGCATCAGAAATTTCAGAAAATTTTACTCTTGTATGGTTGCCCCCCAGCGGCAATACAGCTTCCTCTGATAAAACTATGGGGTATTTACCAGTTTATTGGTTTAATCAAAATAGCAGCTTTGGCTCACAAGCTGAGTTAAAAGAGCTGATTGCCACGCTGAAAGCAGGAGGCACACGTACTGTTGCTGATTTGGTGTTAAACCACCGAAATGGAGTTACTAATTGGACTGACTTTCCTATTGAATCATACAACGGCATAACGTACACGCCTAACCTGTATTGGATCTGTAGTACCGATGAAGTTGCCAAACAATCCGATCAAGCAAAACCCCTTGGAGATCCTGATGAGGGAGAAGACTTTAATGGAGGACGTGATTTGAATCACAAAAATCAGGAACTTCAAAACGCCATTAAAGGATATATGGAATTTATGAAAAATGAAATGGGGTATGATGGATGGCGTTATGATATGACCAAAGGTTTTCCGGGGCATTATGTAGCTATGTATAATGATGCCGCTGATGCGTATTTCTCTGTGGGAGAGTATTGGGACGGCAATTACAATAACTTATATGCATGGCTTGAAAATGCACAGTTTAAGTCAACAACTTTTGACTTCGCATTTAAGTATGTGCTGAATGACTGGGCTTCATCCGGCGATTTAACTAAGTTGGTTTGGAATTTCAATAATGCTAAACAGCCTGCTGGACTGATTCATAATCCCGATGTAAGAAAATATGCTGTTACTTTTATAGATAATCATGATACCGATAGAGATCACAATGTGTTTTCTGGAGATGTGTTGATGGCAAATGCTTTTATGCTCTCTTCGCCGGGTATTCCTTGTGTATATATAAGACATTGGCAAAAGTATAAGCCTGAAATCAAAGCCATGATTGCTGCCCGTAAATCGGCGGGAATCCATAGTGAAAGCGCTGTTACGGTTAATGAATCTGCTAATAATCTTTATGTAGCCACAGTTACAGGAACAAAAGGAAATCTGATTGTTAAATTAGGAAGCGGTAATTATAACCCGCCAAATGGTTACAGATTAGTAACTTCTGGAAACCACTATGCTATTTGGGTTAATAGTGTAGATACCGACAATGAAGAAAATGTAACAATAGCTATAAATCCTCGATCCGGAACTTATGGTGTTGGACAAAAGGTAACATTGACTACTGTGCATTCTAATGCTGCTATTTATTATACAACCGATGGAAGTACGCCGTCGGTAAATTCGACAAAATATAGCTCACCGATTTCTCTGCCTATTGGAACAACAAACATAAAGGCAATAGCTATCAGCCCCTCGGGAGTTAAAACATCAGTTATTTCAAATAATTATAGCATATCCGACAAAGTAGAGCTATCAAGTATAACGGTGCATTTCAAAGCCCCAGATTCTTGGGATGAGGTTGGGGTTTACGTTTGGCAGATGAACGATGGCAAGGCAGATGAATTGTCTGGCAGATGGCCCGGAACTGCTATATCAAAAGATAACAATACAGGTTACTACACTTATACTGTTACAGAGTATAAAGGAGATAATATAAATGTAATTTTCAATAATAACGGCAAAAATGAGCAAACAGTTGATTTATCAACTTCTTCAGATATTAGTTGGGAATATGGAACCACCTTTATGGAAGGTAGTATTGTAAAATATAATGCTACTGTTGTCAATAATAGCGATGTGATAACATCAATCAAAGAACGGGTAGCAATGAAATGTGATATCTATCCCAATCCTTCTAACGGATTATTTTACATAGATATGGAGAACAGGCTGAAAGCAGTAGATGTGATTTCTGTAATGGGTTCTAAAGTACTTTCAACCCAAAATGACACCAATCTAATCGATTTGACGTCTTATCCGTCGGGTTTTTACTACGTTATACTAACTGATGTAGAAGGTAATAAACTGACCAAAACTTTGTTGAAAAAATAGTTTTTGAGCTTTTGTTATCTATTTTTTTACAAGCAGAGAAGGATGTTTCAACTTTGAGCATCCTTCTCATTTTTTATAACTCAATTTGGTTTGTGTGGCGGGTGCTTATGGGCTACCAGATAAAGGTCCAGTCGTTTCGGTCGTTTTGACTCGTTACACATTATCTTGCAATAATCTCGTAGGGGCTGTCTCAATAGATTGACAGCCTTTTTTCGGATTAGCCGGAACCAGCCCTTTTCAACCCTTTTTTTCTGTTGAAAGACTTCCAGGATACTCCAAAACGAAGAGAATGCAATTACGCCGAGAATAATGGATAAAATCATGTGTTTTACAAGTACAGAAGCCACAGCACTGCCGATGCCAGCTATGAAAAATAATATCCAGCTTTTTACCCCGATGTGATATTCGGATTTTATAACCAATGGATGGAATAAGCCGATGATTAAAAATGTAATTAACCCAATGAATAATCCTGTTAAATTGTTTGACGTCAAGAAATCTATATTTTATCCTCTGTGTTTTTGCAAAAATATAAAAATATTTATCATTAGAGATAATTGGGCATGGATTAACAACAAATTTTCGCTGTTTTTTCACTAACTTTGCCCTTTAAATAAAAAGGAGAAAATTAATGCAGAAAATTAGAAATATAGCCATTATAGCTCACGTTGATCACGGGAAAACCACGCTTGTAGATAAAATGTTGTATGCGGGACATCTGTTTCGAGAAAATGAGCAAACCGATGAGTTAATTCTGGATAGCAACGACCTGGAACGGGAGCGCGGCATTACTATTTTGGCGAAAAATGTTTCCATTCAATACAAAGGATACAAAATTAACATCATTGACACGCCCGGGCACGCTGATTTTGGCGGGGAAGTGGAGCGTGTGCTGAACATGGCTGACGGTGTGTTATTGCTCGTGGATGCTTTTGAAGGACCGATGCCCCAGACACGTTTTGTGTTGCAAAAAGCGTTGGATATTGGGTTGAAACCGATTGTGGTGGTAAATAAGGTGGATAAGCCTAACTGCCGTCCTGATGAAGTGAACGAAATGGTTTTTGAGCTGATGTATAATTTGAACGCAACCGAAGACCAGCTTGATTATCCCACAATTTACGGTTCGGCGAAAAACAACTGGATGTCAGATGATTGGAAGAAACCAACGTCGGATATTTCGATTCTTTTGGAAGCCATTATCAGACATATTCCAGCGCCTGTGAGTTTGGATGGGACGCCGCAAATGTTGATTACATCGCTGGATTATTCGCCTTATGTGGGCAGGATTGCGGTGGGGAGAGTTCATCGAGGCGTTTTGAAAGAAGGTATGGATGTAAGTTTGTGTAAACGAGACGGCAGTATTGTAAAAACTCGAATCAAAGAACTGGATACTTTCACCGGCTTAGGAAGAACAAAGGCAAAACAAGTGTGTTCGGGTGATATATGTGCGTTGGTCGGTATTGACGGCTTTGAAATTGGAGATACCATTGCCGACATTCAAAATCCGGAGCCGCTTCCGCGAATTGATATTGACGAGCCGACTATGAGCATGGTGTTCACTATCAATGATTCACCGTTTTTTGGGCGAGAAGGAAAATATGTAACTTCTCGCCACATCAACAACCGTTTGATTAGAGAACTGGATAAAAATTTGGCACTGAGAGTAGAAAAAAGACCTAATTCTGATGTCTGGAATGTATATGGGCGTGGCGTGATGCACTTGGCTGTGTTGATTGAAACGATGCGCCGTGAAGGTTACGAACTGCAGGTAGGACAACCAAAAGTGATTTTTAAAGAAATTGACGGTGTACAGTGCGAACCTATCGAGCAATTAACTATCAACTTACCGGAAGAATATTCCGGAAAAATAATTGAAATGAGTGCCGTACGTAAGGGTGAAATGATAAGTATGGAAGCCATGGGAGACCGCATTCAGCTTGAGTTTCAGATACCTTCGCGTGGTATTATCGGTTTACGAAATAAAGTGCTGACAGCCTCCGCCGGTGAAGCTGTTATGTCGCATCGATTCTTGGAATATCAGCCCTACAAAGGCGATATTGAAAAAAGAACCAACGGATCTATCATTGCGATAGAAACTGGAACGGCTTTTGCATATGCAATTGATAAGTTCCAAGACCGTGGACGGTTTTTCATTCATCCGCAGGATCAGGTTTATGCAGGGCAAGTAATTGGTGAAAACGCCAAAGAAGGTGATATATTTGTAAATATTACGAAAACGAAAAAGTTGACCAATGTACGTGCTGCAGGTTCTGACGAAAAAATGAAGATTTCCCCACCAATAATTTTCAGTTTAGAAGAAGCGTTGGAATATATAAAAGAAGATGAATATGTGGAAGTTACGCCATTGAGCATCCGATTAAGAAAAATTATTTTAGACGAAAATGAACGGAAACGTCTTTCAAAGAAGAGTTAGTTTTTATCCCTTTTACAAATTATTTGAAACTATGAAACCGAAACTATTTATTACCTTGAGTATAGTGTTTTTTTGCACTTCTTACGCCTCGGCACAACTCGGGATTCGTGCAGGTGTGAATATGGCTAACGAGATTCAAACATTTGACTACGAAGGTATTTCAAGTGCATTTCAAAATGAAAATTTGACCGGATACCAGGTGGGATTGGTTTATCAACTCAATCCGACACGATCTGGTTTTGGGTTTGAAGTTGGCGCTTTGCTTTCGCAAAAAGGTGGTGTGTTTAGCTTGGATAGTACAGGGGTGGTTAATTCTTTTGTAAAAGGTTATCACGAGATAAACTACGTGGAAGTCCCAATGAATCTCAGGTTAAGACTCAACTTTGGAGGTGTAGTCAGTGTTTTTGGTACAGCAGGGGTTTACGGCGCTTATGCGTTGAAAGGAAAAACGGTGTTTGAAAGTGATTTGCCGACGCTGATAAAAGAAGATTCTTTTGATGGTTTTATGGATAGAATAGATTACGGATATAGTTTTGGCGGTGGGGTAGAGCTAATTAAAAAATTGCAGATTGGCGCAACTTGGAGTCAAGGATTGCAAAAAAGAGATGGTAACAAAAGCATTGCAGATATGCTTACCACAGAGTCGGGGGGGATGGTACCTAACTTAAAACCAACCAGCAAGAACAAAGCTTTTTCTGTAACTTTGACCTACTTATTTTAAAGAATTAATCTTTCAATAGAGCAAAATCAAGAAATAAAAAAACTCCTGACTTTTGAAAATCAGGAGTTTTTTCTGATATTTTAAATTACACTATGCTTCTTCAAGTGCTTCCATTATCTTAGCTTCCAATTCTTCTGTCAAATCAGGATTTTCTTTCAGCACATTTTTCACGGCATCGCGTCCCTGACCCAGTTTGCTGTCGCCGTAGCTATACCAGGAACCACTTTTTTTAATTACGCCGTATTCAACGCCCATATCGATGATTTCACCCACTTTTGAAATTCCTTCACCAAACATAATGTCAAACTCAGCTTTGCGGAAAGGCGGTGCTACTTTATTTTTAACTACCTTCACGCGGGTTTGATTACCTTTCACTTCATCACCGTCTTTGATTTGAGAAATTCGGCGAATATCTAATCGTACCGAAGAGTAAAATTTCAAAGCATTACCGCCGGTAGTGGTTTCCGGATTGCCAAACATTACGCCAATTTTCTCACGAAGCTGATTGATGAAAATACAAGTAGTGTTTGTTTTACTGATATTTGAAGTCAGTTTACGGAGTGCTTGCGACATCAATCTTGCTTGAACGCCCACATTTGAATCACCCATGTCGCCTTCAATTTCTTTCTTCGGAGTCAGCGCTGCTACCGAGTCAATCACGATGATATCTACTGCTGCCGAACGGATTAGTTGGTCTGCAACTTCAAGCGCTTGTTCACCGTTGTCGGGTTGTGAGATAAGCAGGTCGTCTGTATTTACACCTAATTTTTCGGCATAAAAACGATCGAAAGCATGCTCTGCATCGATAAATGCAGCTATACCACCTGCTTTTTGCGCTTCTGCAATGGCATGAATTGCCAGCGTGGTTTTTCCTGAAGATTCAGGTCCATAAATTTCAATTACCCTTCCACGCGGATAGCCACCTACGCCAAGCGCAATATCCAATCCAAGTGAACCGGACGGAATCACAGCTATCTCTTCTACCTTGCTGTCACCCATACGCATAATAGTACCCTTCCCAAAGTCCTTGTCTATTTTGTCCATTGCAAGTTGTAACGCTTTCAGTTTCTCGGAAAGAACTTCCTTATTTTTATCTGTTTTCTTAGCCATATTGTTATTACGTTGTTTTGTTTTTATTTTACAAAGATAAAATATTTTTGCGAATAAATTTCGGTTTACTCTAATATTTCCAATTTGGCAAATTTCAGCAAAAGTGACTTTACTCCTTTTTCGCCAAAATCAATTTCGGCTTTTTCATTGCCATTTGTAATGCTGGTTTCCAACACTTTACCGATTCCGAACATTTTGTGTTTCACGAACGTTCCGACAGGATATTTTTCATTTTCTACCGTAATTTTTTCATCGGTGTTGTCTGCAATTTTAATTAGTTTGCGTGGTGTCTCTTGCTTCGATGTTTGGAAAGTATTTGATTTGAAAGGCTTTTGACGGAAGCGGTTCCTTCTAATAGGCACATCTTTGTTCCAGTCTTGGGAAAATGGATTTGAGTGTGTTGAAAGTATTTTATTTTCCGTATAATCCAAATATTTCTCGTCAATGTCTTTTAGAAAGCGACTCGGATTAGCAAAATTCATTTGCCCATTTCTGAAACGTGATTTGGCATGACTGATGATACAATTTTCTTCGGCGCGTGTAATGGCTACATAAAACAGCCGGCGCTCTTCTTCCAGCTCGCGCGGGCTTTCGGCATAGGGCGAAGGGAATAACTGTTCTTCCATTCCTACAATATACACGGTCTTGAACTCCAATCCCTTAGCTGCATGTACGGTCATCAGTGTAACTTTTTCGCTGTGGCTGTCTTTATCGATATCCTGATCGGTAAGTAAGGAAATTTCCGAAAGGAATTCCGGTAGGCTCACCATATCCACACCTTCTTCCTTTTTTTTCGCTTCCGAAAATTCGTGAATAGCTTTTAGCAGCTCTTGTATGTTGTCGAATCGGCTAAGACTTTCCGCAGAACGATCGGTCATGGCGTCGCTGATAATTCCGGATGCTTTCACTATGCTGTTTGCCAGTTCGTAGGCATCCAGCGTGCTTACTTGCTGTGAAAACGTATCAATCATATCCCTGAAATCTGCCAGCTTTTTTGCAGTACCTGCATTTACGTCTAAGTTAAATTTCAGCATGTCTTTCAGTACATCCCATGCGCTAACTTCGTACAGGCGTGCTGTATTCAGCAGTTTTTCCTGCGTTACTTTACCGATGCCGCGCGTAGGATAGTTGATGATTCGTTTCAGTGCTTCCTCGTCGTCGTTGTTTACCACCAGTCGGAAATACGAAATCATGTCTTTAATTTCTTTTCGCTGATAAAACGAAAGTCCGCCATAAATTTTGTAAGGAATATTTTGCTTGCGCAATGCTTCCTCCATCACGCGCGATTGCGAGTTGGTGCGGTATAGCACGGCAAAATCTTTGTACGAATAGTTCTTTTCTTTTTTCAGCTGGGTGATGCTTTCGGCAACCGTGAAAGCTTCTTCAAAATCGGTCATAACCGAATTAACCTTTATCAAACTTCCGACTTCTTTTTCAGAAAAAATAGTTTTTCGTATCTGTTCTGAGTTTTTGTCAATCAGGCTATTGGCTGCATTTACAATGTTTTGGGTAGAGCGATAATTTTGTTCAAGTTTGAAAAGGCGTGCATTTTTGTATGCCTGTCGGAACTTTAAAATGTTATCAATATTTGCTCCGCGAAATGAATAGATGCTTTGTGCATCGTCACCTACTACGCAAATTCGCTTGTGTTTTTCGGCTAATTTTCTAATAATCAGATACTGTGAAACGTTGGTGTCCTGATATTCATCTACCAGAATGTATCCAAAAATATCTTGGTATTTATTTAAAACTTCCGGATTATCTCTGAAAAGCAGGTTGGGCATAAGTAGCAAATCATCAAAATCCATAGCATTTGCCTGCTTACACCGATTGGCATAAAGGGCAAAAATTTCGCGGGTTCTCGGCACCCTCTCACGCGTATCAGCTTGAAGCATATCGGTATTCTCATAGTAGGATTGTGCGGTGAACAGGTTATTTTTAGCGAATGAAATTCGGTTGTAGATATTTCCCGGTCTGTAAACTTTATCGTCTAATTTTAATTCTTTTATAATGCTTTTTATCAGACTTTTACTATCACTGGTATCGTATATGGAAAAATCTTTTTTAAATCCGATAAGTTCGGCTTCATTTCGTAGTATGCGTGAAAAAATAGAGTGGAAAGTTCCCATCCACAGGTAGCTAGAATATTGATAACCAACCAGTTCACCGATTCGTTTTCGCATTTCGCGTGATGCTTTATTAGTAAAAGTAAGTGCCAGAATGGAAGCCGGCGACATGCCCTGCGATAACAAATAAGCAATTTTGTAGGTCAGCACCCGCGTTTTGCCCGAACCTGCACCGGCTATTACCAGTGAAGGTCCGTTGTTGTATGTTACAGCTTCTAACTGACTTTTATTTAGTTCGTTAAGAAAATCCATATGTTGTTTTGAGTTTTTATTTGAAAATCTGAGTGGAAATCGTTCATTTAAGTTTTGTAAACATCTTGATAATATTTCCATTCAGAGAAAAATATCGCAATTTTTGCTTCTACAATTAACTTACAAAGTTAATATTTTACCATTAAATTTAAGAAAATACTTATCAACATCTTGCCGTTTGTTTGAAAAGGAGTAGCTTTGTGGAAAAATTAGACAAAAAATGAACATAAGCGCTTGGATTTTGAAAAAGCTCGGTTGGAAAACCCTTTATCGTGTTACTGAGCCGGATAAAAGTGTGATTTGTGTAGCTCCACATACGAGTAACTGGGATTTTGTTTTGGGGAAATTGTATTATTGGGCAATGAAGAAGAAAGCTGGATTTTTAATGAAAAAGTCGTGGTTTTTCTTTCCGCTCGGGTATTTGTTTAAGGCGATGGGCGGTGTCCCGATTGATCGAAGTAGAAGAATGTCAGTTACGAAACAAATGATAAGAGAATTTGATAAACGGGAAAAATTTCACTTGGCAATTACGCCTGAAGGTACACGCAAACCTAATTCGATATGGAAAAAAGGTTTTTACTACATTGCAAAGGGTGCCGGAGTGCCTATTCAGCTGGCTTATTTTGATTACGCGAAAAAGGAAATGGGAATAACCGAAATCTTTTACCCTACAGATGATGAACAAGCTGATTTTAAGTATGTGTATGATTTTTATAGAAGTATGAAAGGTAGAATTGCAGAGAATTTTATTGTACCGGAATAATTTAATTTATATCATTTTATGAGAATTTCTCTTATTCAAACCGATATCGTCTGGGCTGACAAAAAGGCTAACTTACGAAGCACTGAGAGCACGTTGCAGTCTTTATATCAGCAGACTGATTTAGCTGTCCTTCCCGAGATGTTTACCACCGGATTTTGTACAGACAGGCTTGAATTGGCAGAAACGATGGATGACGAAACGGTGCAGAAATTAAAACTGTGGGCAACCCGATATCAAATGGCGATTTGCGGAAGTTTTATTGTTAGGGAAAACGACAAAATGTTTAATCGGGCTTTCTTTGTTTTTCCTAACGGCGAAATGAAAACAGCCGACAAACGGCATCTCTTTTTCGTAGGTGGCGAGCATCGTTATTTTTCAGCTGGGAATGACAGAATGATTGTAAATTACCGTGGGTTTAATATCTGTGTGTTGATTTGCTACGATGTGCGGTTTCCTGTCTGGTCGCGAAATCGAAATAACGAGTATGATTTATTGATTTACATGGCGAGTTTTCCGCATGTACGAATGCAAGCTTGGGATGCCCTTTTGAAAGCACGAGCCATTGAAAATCTGTCGTTTGTGTGTGGTGTAAATCGGGTAGGGGTGGACGGAAATAATATCCCTTACTCAGGGCATTCCGTTTTGCTTGACTTTAAAGGAAATGAGTTGATGAGTTATCCGGAATATGAGATTGGCGCTGAAACTTGCGAAATTTCAACCGAAGAACTTGTGAGATTTCGTGAGAAATATGCATTTTGGAAAGATGCCGATGAGTTTGAGATAAAACTTTGAAATAAAGCTTTTTAACTGTTTCTTTATTTCAATTCCACAGCAATGGATTTTTTTGCCCATTTGTCGTTTAATTTCCATGCTGGAAATGATAAATCTGTGTTTGATGTGTTGCTGGCTTGCGGTTTTTGTAGAGAAATAGGATAATTCAAGTCGTCGATGTATTCTCTGTTGCCTAACATCCATTTGTCAATATTTTCCGATAAAACTGCTTGTTGATTAAGCCCTTTCATGTTGAGGTAAATACTGTTGACAGCTGCTTTTAGTTTTTTTACGAAGTCCATGTTGTTAATCGATTTCGTTATCGTACCTTTCAGTAGTCGCGTTCTTGCCAATTCACCGGCTATGTTTTCGATACCTTTATTCAGGTTTAGCATAATGTTGTTGTGTTGGCTGTCGTTGTTGCCTTCGTAAATTTTCATCATTATATCCACGGCTATTTCCCCCAAATTGTTCTCTACAATTTGCCCTAACTTATTGGCTTCGGGCATTTTAATAAATGCGGAATAAGGTGTGGTGTACTGTTTTATTTCTGGATAAAATTCTTTGACTAAGGAAGATAAAACACTCGGAATGCTTTCCTTTATGATTCGTTTGGCGTATGCTTGAAAACTTTCCCCGTTTAGGTCGTAATCAATTTTTTCAATAAACTTAGTGGCAATTAGCAGTTGGCTGTCTTCTTTATACTCGATAATTCGGTATGGACAAGGATAAGTTACAGGTGAGCCGGTTTCTACGTCGTACAGGTGGTTCCCATTTTTGTTGTATGTTTTGGCAATATCATTGGCGTGGAAATGACCTGTGAAAACTACTTCAATTCCTACTTCCATAAAATCCTGCTGAACTTGTTTGAAGTTTTCCAATAAATAGGGTGCAGAAAGTTCACTTTGATAATCAAAATGCTCTACAACGTTATGGTGCACCATGGCAATTACTTGTTTGCCGTTTTTTTGCGCCTGCTTTGCCTGGTTTTTAAGCCATTTCATGGTCTCAGGTTTGATGAAACCTTCCGTTACGCAGAGATTTTTTTCATCCCCACGATCGGTGTGCTTGTTATCGTAATACTTACAAGCATCAATAGCTATAACTTGCAGTCCTTTAATTGGTTCACTGATGTAGCTAAGGGAGTGCTTATCCCGATTTATTGCGTTTCCATAGCCAAAATCATGATAAATTTCACTGAATTTCTGCGGACTTACTGTTTCTGCTTTTTCGGTTTTGTCGCCGTCAAAGTAAACAGCAGCCGGATTGTCCACATCGTGGTTGCCGGGAACAACAAGCATATGGGCACCGAATTTTACTATGGGATAGAAAATTTCCACAAAAGTTTCGTGACTTAGCAGTTCGCCGTCTTTGGTCATATCGCCACACACCAACACCAAGTCCGGTTCTTCAGCAATAATTTGTTCTACAAGTTCTTTGGCTATTGCACAACTTTCTTGCAAGAGTTTTCGGTCTTTTCGCAGGTAATCCTGAAATGCTTTACCATTTTTCCGAAGAAGTTTTTCAGCCATGATGTGTACGTCAGAAATAACTATTATTTTTTTGCTTTCAGCATCAAAGCCTTTTGATTGTATGTTTGTTATATTTTTCATTATGTTGTAGTTTTTCTCTTGAGCGTCATTTACATTTTTTTCAAAAAGGGAAGGGTTCTCATCGGAGCTGTTTGTAGGGACGGCATTGGGAGCCGGTGCGAAAATCGGGAACAATAGGAATAAAAAAAACAATACTGTTGTAAGCTGTCTTTTTATCATAAAGCTGGGTAATTGGATGATACTTTTTCCAATGCAAAGAAACTCATATAATATTACTTGTCAATTACTAATATGTTATAAATATAAGAAGATTTTGTGTAAAATGCATGTCAATACTGTTAAGATATTTTATTGAATTGTAATAAGTGTTGTGTTTGTGTTACAATTCCTTTGGTTAATATCAATGATACCATTACATATCAAGTAAAAGGATTTCTGAAAATGTGTCTGATATTTATCGGTGCATCGTGTCCTGTTTTTTGTATCTTTGTGTAGAATTTCAACGATACTGATGCCAGATTACCGTAAAATAATTCATGTAGATATGGATGCATTCTATGCATCTGTAGAGCAGCGCGATTGTCCTGAATACCGTGGAAAACCGCTTGTAGTTGGTGGTTCTCATTCGCGCAGTGTAGTGGCGGCAGCCAGCTATGAAGCTCGTAAGTTTGGTATTCGTTCAGCCATTCCGGTGCGCAAAGCATTGCAACTATGTCCGCATGTCATTGTTGCCCCACCCCGATTCGATGTTTACAAAAGCATCTCGTTGCAGATACGCTCAATTTTTAACGAATACACCGATTTGGTGGAGCCACTTTCTTTCGATGAAGCTTTCTTGGATGTAACGGAAAATAAGAAAGGAATCACACTGGCGCAAGATATTGCCCAAGAAATCAAGCAGGAAATAAAGTCTGAACTTCATTTGACCGCTTCTGCCGGGGTTTCGTACAACAAGTTTCTGGCAAAAATAGCATCCGATATGCAGAAACCGGACGGGCTGACCGTTATTCATCCGAAGCGTGCACTGAAAATTATTTCCAAACTGCCGATTGAATCGTTTTGGGGCGTGGGAAAGGTTACAGCACGGCGTATGCATGAGCTGAATATCTTTACCGGAAAAGATTTGCAAGGAAAATCGCCGAGATATCTGGTAAAGCACTTTGGAAAGTTGGGAATACATCTTGCTGAATTTGCAAAAGGGGAAGATCACCGTTTGGTGGAGCCCTTCCGAGAGCGCTTGTCGGTGGGTTGTGAACGGACTTTTAGGGAAGATATTTACGATAGAAATGAAATTTTTGATAAGTTTGACAAGCTGGCTAACGAACTCGAACGTAGAATTAAGCGAGCTGATTTCCAAGGATATACTTTTTGCTTGAAAATTAAGCGAGACGACTTCAAAATCATCAGCCGAAGCATCACGGTGGAACATACGCTGCATGCTGCTGCTGAGTTTTTACAGTTAGGGAAAGAGCTATTTCAATCCGTAAATCTCGAAAACCACGGTATCAGGCTTGCCGGATTTTCAGTTTCAAATCCCGAAAATAAAGAAACAGACCATTCGTGTGTTGATACGCAGCTGTTGATTCCTTTTGAGTGGGAGTAATTACGTTACACATTTACTACAAAAACACTCGTTTTCCTTACAAAAATCAAACTTTTTCAACTTTTTAGCGTCAAACTATTGCTTAATTAAAATTCTTGCTTTATCTTTGCAATCGTTATTGAATTTATTAAACATGAATCTAAACATTAACATCCTACTCGTCATTACTCTTTTGGTCGAAAATCAAAGGTGAGATAGGGTATGGTGTTTAATCAAAAGTTTAGTTATTAATACATTAACCTTTCTCACTTTACCCGAGAAAGGTTTTTTTATATCGTAAAAGATGAAATTAAGAAGTTCAACAAGTACTCAAGGACGCCGTATGGCTGGTGCACGCGCACTGTGGCACGCCAACGGAATGAAAAAAGAACAGTTGGGTAAACCGATTATCGCGGTGGTCAATTCATTCACGCAGTTTGTGCCCGGACATACACACTTGCACGAAGTCGGGCAGCTGGTAAAAGCCGAGATTGAGAAGCTCGGATGTTTTGCCGCAGAATTTAACACCATCGCCGTGGACGATGGGATAGCCATGGGACATGACGGAATGCTTTACTCATTGCCGTCGCGCGATTTGATTGCCGACAGCGTAGAATATATGGTTAATGCCCACAAAGCGGATGCTATGGTCTGCATCAGCAACTGCGATAAAATTACCCCGGGAATGCTTATGGCTGCCATGCGGCTGAATATTCCTGCCGTGTTTGTTTCCGGCGGACCGATGGAAGCCGGCGAGCTGGACGGGAAGCAGGTGGATTTGATAGATGCTATGGTACTTGCCGCCGACGATAATGCATCGGCTGAATTGGTGGAAAGAGTGGAAATGTCGGCTTGCCCCACTTGTGGCTCTTGTTCGGGAATGTTTACCGCCAACTCAATGAACTGCCTGAATGAAGCCATCGGGCTGGCTCTGCCCGGGAACGGAACCATTGTAGCCACGCACACCAATCGCAAGCAATTATTCATGGATGCAGCAAAATTAATCGTTGAAAATGCCTATAAATATTACCGAGATGGTGACGAAAGCGTTTTACCGCGAAGTATTGCCACCCGCGAAGCATTTATCAATGCAATGACGCTGGACGTGGCAATGGGCGGCTCGACGAATACGGTATTGCACATTCTCGCCATAGCACAAGAAGCTGAAGTTCACTTTACGATGGACGACATCGATGCCATTTCCCGTAAAACACCCTGCATTTGTAAAGTAGCTCCTAATTCGCAGGAATACCATATCCAAGACGTGAACCGTGCAGGTGGGATTTTAGGGATTCTGGGTGAGTTATGCCCCACTAAATCCCCCCAAAATGGGACTTCTTTGCTGAATTTGAACGTCAAACGAGTGGATGGGTTGACATTAGGCGAAGCCATAGATAAATATTCCATTACAAAAGAAAATATTGATACTGAAGCTGAACGCATCTACCGAAGTGCCCCGGGCGGAAGATTTAACTTGGTGATGGGTTCGCAAAATGCACAATACAAAGAGCTGGATACCGACCGCGAAAAGGGCTGCATTCGCTCACTGCAACATGCTTATACGAGGGACGGTGGACTGGCAGTGCTGAAAGGAAACATAGCGCAAGACGGCTGTGTGGTGAAAACCGCCGGTGTGGATGAAAGTATCTGGAAATTTACCGGAAAGGCGAAAGTTTTTGAATCGCAAGACAGCGCTTGCAAGGGTATTTTAAGCGGCGATGTGGAAGCCGGCGATGTAGTTGTTATCACGCACGAAGGACCGAAAGGCGGTCCGGGAATGCAGGAAATGCTTTACCCCACTTCTTACATCAAAGCGCGGCATCTCGGTAAGGAATGCGCACTTATCACGGATGGACGTTTCTCGGGCGGGACATCCGGCTTGTCTATCGGACATATTTCGCCCGAAGCGGCTGCCGGCGGAAATATCGGGCTGGTAAGGGATGGTGACGTGATTGAAATTGATATTCCCAACCGCTCTATGAACGTGAAACTAACCGACGAAGAGCTGAGTCAACGAAGACAAGAAGAGTTGGCACGCGGAAAAGACGCTTTTACGCCGAAAGAGATGCGCGAAAGGAAGGTATCCAAAGCGCTCAGAGCGTATGCAAACTTGGTAAGCTCTGCCGACAAAGGGGCGGTAAGGATGATTTAGGAACTACCGAAAGGACGAATAATTTACCGTAATCTCGGGATTTAGCACCTTTCAAGGCAATTATGATTTTACATAGAAAAATAAAAAGCTGACGTATGCCGAACAAACAATATAACAGTTTATCCACTAACCAACGGAAATATTCCTTTCAGATTGGTTGGGAACTTCTAATTATTATTGTCGGATTGCTATTGTTTCTGCCTGGCTTGGGCTCGGTACATTTATTCGATTGGGACGAGATCAATTTTGCCGAATCGGCACGAGAAATGATTCTGACGGGAAATTACTTGGATGTTCAGGTTAATTTTGAAACTTTCTGGGAAAAACCACCGCTGTTTATCTGGATGCAGGTACCTTCGATGAAGATTTTCGGAATCAATGAATTTGCCGCCCGCTTTCCAAATGCAATAGCCGGAATTGTTGCATTGCTGGTGCTTTTTAACGTGGGTAAACGATTGAAAAATACGATACTCGGACTGCTTTGGGCGGCAATGTATGCGTGTGCCTTATTCCCGTTTTTCTTTTTCAAATCGGGCATAATTGACCCTTGGTTTAACCTGTTTATTTTTCTCGGCAT
>JAAYSS010000069.1 GCA_012518275.1 Bacteroidales bacterium | reverse complement strand
TCGTAAAGAAAATCGATGTAAACAGCGGATACATCCACCGCGGCATCGAAAAGCTTTGCGAATCGATGACTTATCCACAGTCGCTTCACCTGACTGACCGCTTGGATTATCTCTCGGCCGGAATCAACCGCCATGCACTTTGTATGTGTATTGAAAAAGCGGCTGGAATAGAAGTTCCGGCTCGCGCCGAATACATCCGCGTGATCATGGACGAGCTAAACCGTATCAGCTCGCACCTGCTGGCTTGGGCTGCACATTGCAACGACCTTGGAGCTACTACGGCATTTATTTACGGTGTTCGCGAGCGTGAACACGTGCTTGATATTTTTGACAATACTTGCGGCGGACGATTGATTGTCAATCAGAACGTGGTGGGCGGCGTGATGTTCGATATTTATCCTGATTTTCAGAAAGATGTGAAAGCATTTATTCCGTACATGCGTGAAAAGCTGGTGGAATATGATGACTTTTTCACTCATAATCCCATTGCACTCAAGCGAATGGTAAATGTGGGAAATCTATCACGTGAAGATGCTATCAGCTATGCCGTAACCGGTCCTGCCGGACGTGGTTCGGGATTCTCGTGCGACGTACGCATTCACAAGCCTTACTCGCTTTATGATAAAGTGGAATTTGAGGAGGTTATCCGCACCGAAGGCGATAGCTATGCACGCTACTTGAATCGTTTGGACGAAATAGAACAATCGCTGCACATCATCGAACAGCTAATTGACAACATTCCCGAAGGGGAAATTCTGGCGAAAGTGAAACCGGTGCTCCGCCTGCCCGAAGGTCAATTCTACCAAAGCGTGGAAGCCGGGAAAGGCGAGTTTGCGGTATTTATCGAAAGCAAAGGGGATAAATTCCCGTATCGTGTGAAATTCCGTTCGCCTTCGCTGGCAGCGGTTTCCGTGATGCCGCTGATTTGCAAAGGAGAATTGCTGACCGACTTTATCGGCATCGGCGGATCGATGGACTACGTGATTCCGGATATTGACCGGTAAATTTTAGTTTTGAGTTTACAGTTTTTAGTTAGTAGCATCCAACTTGGAACAGAGAACTCTATCCATTTAATACATTGTATGGTAGGAATCGATTATTCAATTGTAAATCGTATTTCTAAAATCGAAAATAGATTATATGAATTATTCACAACCATTAGAGCTGACTGGACTTATTTCTAATCTGCATACGTTTTTTAGAGATAATCTAACGCCGTTTTGGGCTACGCTGGTAGAAGGTGCGCTTATACTGGTTGCACTTTTGGCGGCGTATGCCATAATTGCTTTGGCGCTGATTTACATCGAACGTAAAATCACGGCGTTTTTCCAATCCCGACTTGGTCCAAACCGACTTGGAAAGTACGGAGTTATTCAGACCATTGCGGATATGCTAAAAATTCTGATTAAAGAAATTATCCAAATCAACAACGTGGATAAATTTCTCTTTTACGCCGCTCCGTTCTTTGTCATCGTGTCTTCGGTGCTCACTTTCGGCATCATTCCTTTCGGGCAAGGACTTCAAGCGGTTGATTTCAACATCGGAATCGTTTACATCTTGGCGGTTTCTTCACTTGGAATTATCGGTGTATTGCTTGCAGGATGGTCGAGCAACAACAAGTACTCGATGATTGGTGCCATGCGAAGCGGGGCTCAATTTATCAGCTACGAGCTTTCAGCCGGTTTTGCGCTGATGACTGCCGTTGTGCTTTCAGGAACGATGCAGCTATCTGAAATAGTTGAAAGTCAGCGTTATGCTTGGAACGTATTTAACGGACATATCCCGGCGATGATTGCATTTATAATCTATCTGATTTCAGGTCACGCCGAAACCAATCGCGGTCCATTTGACCTTCCTGAAGCTGAAGGCGAGCTTACGGCGGGTTATCATACCGAATACTCGGGATTGCAGTTTGGATTTTTCTATCTGGCGGAATATCTGAATATGTTTATCATCGCCGCAATTGCTTGCACCGTGTTCTTGGGCGGATGGATGCCGATACAAGTTCAAGGCTGGGATACATTTAACCAAATTATGTGGTATATCCCGTCGTATGTGTGGTTCTTTGCAAAAACAGGTTTCTTGATTTTCTTGAGCCTTTGGGTACGTTGGACGTACCCGCGAATGCGCATCGACTTGTTGCTCAACTTGGAGTGGAAATACTTATTGCCGATTAACTTGGTGAATATCCTGCTGATGGTTGTTGTAGTGCTGATGGAATGGACGCTGAAAGATTTGTTCCCGATATTTGCCCCTATCCCCTAAACGGGAATCCCTTGAAAAAAGGACTAATAGGTGCATAACTCAAATAGTTGGAGTTGGTAGCATAATTTGCAAATTCTGCAAAAAGGACTTAGTACTGACGTTATGACTTCGTTGAAAAAGGAATTGAGATTGAAAATAAAAAGCCTATTTTTCTAACATATTAAAATTAGATTACTATGAAAAGAATCATATCAATAACTTTTATTGTATTACTAGTAGTTTTTGGTTGCAAAAAAGAAGATTTAACAATCAAAGAGATTTCAATTTCTACTAAAGAACAAACTATCAAAATCGGAGAAAAAATAAAACTTGAAGTGACTCATACACCAAACCACTTACCTGCACCTATATATGTTTGGCGAACAGCTGATAGTAATATCGCAAAAGCATATGCAGATGGAACCATAGAAGCCCTTAATGTAGGAGAAACAGTCATATCTGTATCAACAAAAGACAATTTACTTAAATCAGAATGCATTATTAAAGTATTGCCAATTGATGCTTCTGAAATAAAATTTAATACTAATGAATTAGAGCTATTTATTGAAGAAGAAAATACTTTAACATATACAATATTTCCTGACAATACAACGTATAAAAACGTAACTTGGTCATCCGAAAATGAGGATATTGCTACTGTTGATAAAAATGGTAAAGTGAAGGCAATAGGAATTGGTGAAACAAAAATTATTGTAAAAACAGAAAATTCTATTTCAGCAAGTTGTAATGTTAAAGTAAATCCAATAGTTTCTACCGCTATTAAATTAAACAAAAACACATTAACACTCGAAATGAGTGACAAAGAAACTCTTAATGCTATTTTTACTCCATATAACACAACGAATAAAAAAATAATTTGGAGTTCATCTGACAATTCAATAGCAACTGTTTCTGAAAGTGGAGAAGTAACTGGGATTAATGAGGGGGAATGTGTTATCTTAGCAATAACAGAAGATAGTGGTGTTAAAGCAGAATGCACTGTTAATATTAAACTTAAAGGATTAATTTTAAGTAAATTTACTCATAAAATGCTAATTAATGACTCTGACATTATATCGGTTTTTTACTCTACAAATAACAAACCATACAATAATGCAATATGGACTAGCTCTAATCCTAATATAGCTACAATCACAAGCAATGGTACTAGCAGCAATACTGCTACAATAGTATCAAAAAGTGTTGGAACAACTACAATAAAAGCAATTTCTGCTGATGGTGTAAAACAAACAGCTTGTCAACTAAATGTAACTGATGATATTCGAGAATTTATTAATCTTGAAATAATAACATCTGGAAACACTATAATCAATGGTTTTGTCATAGGAGACGCATATTCTAAAATCTCAAATAACAGCAAGCAGACAATTTTACTAACCGCTTTTTATATAATTGATGGATATTCGGGAAATATTGTTGCTATGAGCACTGATTCAAGTAAACTTGGAACATTATTACCTGGGGCTACAACTAATTTAGGTACAAAACTAAACTCTGTATATTACCCAATTTTTAGATGGATATTTACTTGGAATAACAAAAGCTATCAAATTGAACATCAATATGAAAAAAAATCCTACTTTACTCCAAAAAGTGTAAAAAAGCTAAATAAGATATAAGCATAATAAAAAGGAAATTAATAAGTTCTTAAAATATGAACCCATTTTTCAAATACTTTTCCAACATATTTACTGCATTAGGTTCGTTAATAGGCGGGCTGCGAGTAACGTGGAGAGAGCTTTGGCGAAAGAAAGTAACCATGGAGTATCCCGAGAATCGGGAAACGCTGAAAATATCCGACCGTTGGCGCTCGGAGCTTTACATGCCCCACGATGAAAATAACGAGCACGCTTGCACGGCTTGCGGCATCTGCATGAACAACTGCCCGAACGGAACAATCACGGTTACTTCAAACAGAATTGAAACCGAAGACGGAAAGAAAAAAAGAGTGCTTG
>JAAYSS010000068.1 GCA_012518275.1 Bacteroidales bacterium | reverse complement strand
TGAATTTGAAGAAATTGATGAAACAATAAAACTAAATAAAATGGATAGAAAAGTGCGGAAGATGTATGAATCCGCACTTTTTAATTTTTATAGTTATGCGACATATTGACACATTATCATTTGAGTTATATTTGTGATTTCTCACGAACACTTTTCAATAAAAATCCGATAATTTGTCCGTGACAAATATAATCAAAACTATAGTTATAGACATTTGATCAGAATTGAAAAATTTATGCTTTTATGTAAGAGGAAAAGAGCGAAAGTAAGAAAGAATATCTAATGTTGTTCATTTTACTTATGTGAATCAATTTCATAATTCGTCTTTTTAAAAATACAAACAAAATCAGAATTTTGTATTTTCATAATTTTTTACAGATTTACTGTATGTAGTTCGGCTACACTTCGCGTTCCGCGGGCACGGCCTCAACTTCTGAAGCCCCTCTATCGAGAGGTGCTTCAGGGATTTTCGGCTCGTGCTGTTCCCGCAGGAGTCTTCGTGTAGCCGAACTTCACATAACACTTAAGTTTCCATAATTTTTATCAGTGCATAATGTAACTTATGCAACCTGTTCATTTAAATTTTTATTGATTCGATCAACTGCAAACTTCGAAGCATTATATACAAGTGTGACAATATCAAAATGTACTTTAGCTCGTTTACCAGTTCGATAACGAACATTATTAAGTTGAAAAAACTCTTTTAAATAAGCATTAACTCTTTCAACGGCAGTACGACGATTATAAATCTTTTTCCAAGCTTTTGAACCACGTGCTGGTGCTGTATATTGTCTAAGGTTAGTGGTGATTTTCATTTTAAATACTTTTTGACAAATACCTTCCGTAGCTAGAGGACAATCTTTACATTCTTTTGGACTCGTATATTTTAAAGTCTCGTATTTAGCATCATAGCTATCGTATCGATAAGAATGTTCACGAAAACAAGTCGGCGCAAAATGCTTATCAAACCCTATGGTTTCAGATTCGTTTCGTCTATTATAGGCGATTACAGATTGATGTCCCATCTGATATACTTGTTTATAAATTGGTTCATAGTCATATCCAGCATCCATCGTGTGAAAGCGTAAATGAGGTAGATGTAATGTTTCTATTCCCTTTAATAGAGGAATAGCTGCTTTACCATCATTCAGATTTCCTGATGAGAAAAGTGATTGTAAGATATACTGACTTGAAGTACCGACAGCTAGATGCCCTTTGTAGCCAAACCAGAATTCATTTTTACCTTCGCTGTTTTTCTTTACGCCCCACTTTGGGTCTTGAGGAACTTCAGCACGTAATTCAGTTAACGAAATACCTAATTGTGATTCAATTTTCTTTTCATAAATAGGCAGATTGGCTTCTTTTTCAGTTTTTTCTTTTAGCCATTGTTCACGTTCTGCCTTTGATTTACGCCCACGTTTTTTGGGTTCAGCTTTTTGTTTTTCCTCCTTCGGTGGAGCTTGATCACGTGATGCAAAATGCGTTGCATCAATAGCTATTGTGTCATCATTTATAAAGCCTTCTGAAATGGCCTGGTGGATAATTTTTTCTTGTACTTTTTCTAAAATATTTGATTCACTTAATTTCGTTAGTAGTCGAGAATAAGATGCTTCGGATGGAACCACATCTGAGTATAAAAATCCACAATTAAGTTTAAAGGCAATATCGTCATTTAGACGCTTGATTAAATCTTTTATAGTTGGAATACGCTCAACATAACGAATGAAAATAGAAATAATCATCGCTGCATAATTTAGTTCTGTAGGTGCACCTAATCGAGATCTTTTACTGATCTCATGATAAATAGAACTTACATCTATTGCTGAGATAATAGCGTCATATTTGTGGGTAGGTTCCAACTCATATAATTCTTTGATGCTAAAAAAGCTAGGTTGTCGTATAATGGTCATAGGGAGTACCCCTCCAATCTTTTGGTTATTTTTTTGACTATTACCATTATACAAGATTTGGGGAGGTACTTCCTTTTTTGATTTTTGAATTCGTTGCCCTGTAAGGGCTAGGAATTATGAAATTCACTCATATTAATTAGACAAAAAAATCGGCAGTAGATTAAACTGCCGATTCTTCATCACGATAGTATCTCCGTTCGATACGTCGTAAAATAAATAATAGTTTTTCATATGAAAATTGAAAAACGGGACTTTGAACAAACGTAAAAATAAATGAGAATACAAATACGGGACCACCAATTATTAGACCGATAATTAAGACGAATGATTCCGTTGTAATTCGGACACCACGAATCGAAAAACCCGTTTTTTCCGAAATT
>JAAYSS010000067.1 GCA_012518275.1 Bacteroidales bacterium | reverse complement strand
GTGTGCAAATTATGGAAGATTTACGTAAAGGCGTATTTGATGTGCTTGTCGGAGTAAATTTACTTCGTGAAGGACTGGACTTGCCAGAAGTTTCACTGGTGGCAATTTTAGATGCAGATAAGGAAGGTTTTCTGCGAAATCATCGTTCATTAACTCAAACAGCAGGGCGTGCTGCACGAAACTTGAATGGGAAAGTAATTATGTACGCCGATAAAATCACGCAAAGTATGCAGAAAACCATTGACGAAACCAATCGCCGTCGTGAAAAGCAGCTGGCTTACAACGAAAAACACGGTATTGTACCGACTGCTATCATCAAAGGTGAGCGGAGCGCGTTGAGTAAAATGGAATCGAATGCTTATGTTGAAAAAGAGCGTGAAGTTACCATTGCTGCCGACCCGGTGGTGCAATATATGACAAAACCTGCCCTTGAAAAAGCCATTGCGAAAGCCAAAAAATCGATGCAAGAAGCTGCTAAAAAACTCGAATTTTTGGAAGCAGCTCAGTATCGCGATGAAATGATACGGTTGGAAGAGTTATTGAAGGAGAAATAACTACTTTGCATCAATATCAAAATTTAAAAACAAAAATGCGGTCGATAAACCGCATTTCTTTTACTTCGAGTTTCTTTACTTTTTCTTTTCAAATCCGTAAATACAACCCCCATTTCCATCTATAAAATAAATTGCCAAGCGGTTTTTATTGGCAGAAAGGATGGAAAAACCGGCTTTATCGCTTTTAAACTGCGTACCTTCCGTATCTTTTACTCTTCGGGAAAGCGACGCTGAACTATTGGTAAAATAGTGGATAGGCGATTGTTTTATCTTGATATGCTGGAAGTTGTGTATATGTCCGTTGATATAAAAATCCACGTTATGCTTTCTCAAAATTGGGTCCAACCTTTTCTGCATATCGGTTCTTTCCGAAATGCTTTTTGGCGTTTCTGAATAGATGGGGTGGTGTCCCATGACCACAGTCCACGTTTCCTTTGAAACAGTTAAGACGCTGTCAACAAATGCAAGTTGTTTGTCAATATCTTGTTTCACTGCGTCGGGATATCCTTTGCTATTATTGCGATATCTATCAATGAGTGGTGTGGTATCCACGAAAATATAACGGATGGTACTACCATCGTCAGCTTCTTGAGTCAGTGTATAATATCTGTCGGGCATTACCCAACGGCGGCTGATGGTTTTGTAGTCGAGAACGGCTTGTGTGTTGCCGCGGTATTCATGATTTCCAAGTGTTGGGAACCAATCGATCATTAACTCGGGATGAGCGTAAATCAATTCGTAATTGGTCATCCACAGCGGGTCGTTTACGCTTGCCACGCCGTTGAAGTGGTGTACGTCGCCAATGGCAGCCACGAACTCGATGCCTGCTTTGTCAGCCCATTCGCCCATGTGTTCGGCTATTGGTTTTTGTTCGTAGTAGCCATTTCTCCCCAGGTCGTTGGCAATCATAATATTCACGCCTTCAAGGTCTTTTTCAGAAAGTTGTCGAACTTGCGCTTGAGCAACAAGAACGAAAACAAAAAATGTTAGTATTAATGTGATATGTCTTTTCATTTTTTTGTAATTTAAAATTTATATTTAAAACAATCACTATACCGAAATGTTTCAGCATAGTGATTATTTTCGAGTGCATTAGTCTAAATTATTTTACACCATAGGCTCCAAAATATGCAGAAGGAGCTTTTGATGTATAAGTTTTTCCATCTATTGTTACTCCATTGGTAGCATAGTTGCGAGTGAAATTGGTAACACCACCCGTTGCAGCCGGTGAACCGCTTTTGAGTGAAAAATCCCATGTGTTTTTGAAAAGTTGCGGAATATCAGTAGTCTTATTCACACCTGCAAGAACATCCACATTTGACTGTATTGTAAAGTTGGTGAAATTTGGATTTTTATCTCCCGGCGTTGCGCTGAAAATATCATTTGCTCCTCTTAGCTGTCCGCTTGTAGCATCCGGTGTCATTCCATCAATTCCTGCTTGTGTTGAAGCAAAGAAGAAGTTTGGTGTAATTACAGAGCGATCATCTTCCGGCTCTTTAACACTTTGTTTTACGCCGTGGCGGCAGTCAAATGTAAGATTGTTGTATAATTCTACATATGCAGCAGCTTCTAACCAAGTAGAACCTCCTTTGATTTTTGGACGTCTCCAACCGCTGTTAACTATCGTGTTATTGTAAATTACAGCATGAAGTTGCGGTACAAGAGCTCCTCCATTCGACATTTTGAATGCATTTGTGTTTGCGTCATAGATGAAGTTGTAGGCAATATCAACTATACAACCTGATTTGTAGTTGATTGCTTCACCTCCGTCAAAACCATTTACGATGAAACGGTTGTTTTGAACAATGGATTTTCCACCCGTAATGTAAATATGGTCTTCTGCATTGTTGCGGAAAGTACAGTTTTGAATCACGAAAGAACCTTCTGTGTTACAGAAGTGGAATCCCGGTACACCTTCTCCTGTTACAGTTTTGAAAAGCTGGTATTGGAAAGATTTGGACTGCTCGGTAGTTTGAGCTCCGCCATATTCAATGATAACGTTGTCGAGCAAAACTTCTTCACTGTCATATCCACAGATTATACCACCCCAGTATCTTTTGAAACGATTGGCTTCATTACGGTATTTTTCATCAACCGTGAAGCGAATAGGATTTTGTGCTGTTCCGTAAGCGTATAAATTACCTAAAACGATAAATTCAGGTCTGATTAGCGTATCAGAAGCTACAATTTGTGCACCTTCTTCAATGTAAAGTGATTTACCTTTTGGTACGATGTAATGGTCTTTTAAGGTAACTACTGTATCCTTAGGCCAAACAATAGAACCGGCAGGATATTCTTTGCCTTTTTTAGGTTCGTCCGTTTTTTCACAAGCCGTGAAAACTGTCGCAATTGCGATGAATGCTACTAGCATTAAGTTTTTAAATGTTCTCATTTTGATTTTTTTTAGTTATTGTTTTAATTGATAATTTTTTTCGATTACATTTTGAATCTCACGCCGACAAGGAAACTTGGTTTGTAATACTCCTTGCGGATAATAGTATTGCCTTTTGCTGTCTGTAACGGAAATCCGTCGTTTTTCGGGTTATGTGTTTTAATAAACTCGATTCTTGGCGTATTCAGCAAGTTGTTAGCTTTTGCATAGACAGAAAATCCATTTCTAAATTTCTTTTCTGCTGAAGCATCTAAGTAAAAGCCTCCTTTTTGCCAGATATCTGAATTTAAATAGAATGAAGCAATCGCAATTTTTTCGCCTGAGTAAGTGGTTGCAATTTGAGCATCAATTCCATAATCTACACTTTTATAGAGAAGTGCTAAGTTAGCTATGTGTGCAGCTTGTCCTACGAGCGGTCTTTTCTGGTCTTCATAAGCTCGCATAATACTTCCTGCTTCATCTCTGGTGTAGAAAGCTTTTGGTGTAATAATACTGGAATTTGTGTAAGTATAGTTGGCTTTTATTCCAAATTCACGGTAGTACTTGATTATGTCAATTTCTGCCCCCAAATTATTAGCATTTCCCAAGTTCACAGGCATATATCCGTACTGGCGGTAGTTCTTTGTGTGATATGCGTACTCAATCGGATCTTTGATATGCTTGTAGAAAATTCCAACCATGATTTGTTCGGTTTGAGTAGGGAAAAACTCCCAGCGGATGTCCGCATTGTCAATAATTGCACGCTTCAATTCTGGATTTCCGTATTCGTCATAATCTTCATATTTCATCTGATAAGGTACTATTTCAAAGAATCCTGGACGGTTTATCGAGCGGAAATAACTTGCCCGTAAATTGTTTTTGTCGTTATATGCATATTTGATGTTCAAGTTTGGAAGAAAATCTGTGTAAATCTGCTTTCCATCAGGATCATCATCGGCGTTAGGGAAAAACATGAAGTAGCCTTGATTGGTATATTCGGTCCTGATTCCCAAAATAGCTTCCCACTTGGCTATTTCCAGTTTTGCCTGAGCATATCCGCTAACTATATCTTCAGAAGCCTTGTAGTTAAGAGGTCCAACGCTTCCTTGAGGATTTGAAAGCACCCATTGAATTTCATCGATGGTATTAAAGTCTTCACCTTTGTTCTGACGACCATTTAACGGGCGGATGGTGTAGCTGACATAGAAGTTATCTCGTTTTTTATTTCGGTATAATCCACCGCCTTGTAGTGTTAATTTCCCAAAATCGCTATCAATTAAATAGGTCAAGTTAATAAGACCTGATAAATCTCGGTCGGTATTGTGTTCCCATCTGCGTGGTGAGCCGTCCGCATCAGCGAAAATAATGCCTTCGTTATTAGTTACCAATTGGTCTAAATTGATGTAGGTTTGGTCAGGTCTGTCATTTTTAGCCAGCGAAAAGATTCCAGACCAATTCAACGAAAGCTGCGGCAAAAGTTTATGGTGTCCTAAAAGCGTGGAAGAATAAATATTTTGTTTGATTATCCGCATTCGTGTTTGGAATGAATAATCGTAGTTACCTTGCTCCGGATTGTAATAAAGTCCGTAATTAATTGACTTACCATCTCTTACTTGCGAAGCCTTATTGTAGATGTAGGCATTATAAAATTCAAATTTATGATTTTCGTTCAAGCTGAAATCGATTTTAGCATGAAGTCCGGTTCTAACTTCATTTTCAGAATAAGTCCGATCATTCATGTCGGTAATGAAAACAGCTTTGCTCTCGTCCGTTTGCGACATGCTTTGCCCCAAAAGAACGGAATTTGTTCCTTTATTGTGATTTTGGTAGTTGGCAGCAAGGATTACACCCAAGCGATTATCAAAAAAGCTATTTCCAACACTTATTCCGAAAATCCCGTTAGGGAGCGGTTTCTTAGAATAGATGGGTGATACCGTATTGCCCAAATCGTCGATAGTGGCTCTGTAATCACTACCAAATTTTTCATAAGGTGCAACGGGAACCAATTTTTTATGATCGAACGAAAGAAAATCACGTTCGAAAAACATGGAATTGTAGCCCAATGAACCATTAACATTTAGTGTGAATTGATGCGGCGCATCTTTCATGTCCATATTGATGGCACCACCTGTGGCATCGCCTTCCACTTCGGCTGTTCGGGTCTTGCCTACAATTAGTCGGTCGAGTAGTTCGCTCGGGAAAATGTCAAGTGGAATGTATCGCTGTTTGTTGTCCGGGCTGGCAATTTTCACACCGTTTACCAATGATATGTTGTAGCGTTTGTCCATTCCGCGAAGTACGGCATACTGTCCTTCGCCGGAACTGTTCCGTTCCAAAGTTACACCTGAAACTCGTTGCAGTACGTTTGCAACAGTGATGTCCGGTGAATTTTCAATAAAGTTGGCGCTAACTACATTTAATATGTTGGGCGATATTTTTTCCAATTTACGTGCACCGAAATCAGTCGTATTGGATGACGCAGTTACTACTACTGAAGAAAGTTCCATTCCTTGTGGAGTAAGTTTCGCGTCTATTGTTTGAGTAGAATGGTCTGAAATGTGGATGGTTTGCTCAAAAGTATCATAGCTGATAAGTCTGAAAACTACAGTGTGTGAACCTACCGGGACATTGCGCAGCTTAAAAGTGCCGTCTAGTCCGGTGCTGGTGCTGTGTTTCAAGTTATCTTTCACGAAAACTGTAACACCTACTAAAAGTTCCCCCGTTTCTGCGTCTGTAACTGTTCCTGTGATATTAGCAGATTGTACGCTAACAATCCCCAAAACCATAGAAAGGATAAATAGAATTTTTTTCATCGATCTGTTTTAAAATTTTGTGCAAAGAACGGTAATCTTTATTTCAAAAGTATTTCAAAAGGATGAAAAATATATTTCAATAAGAATGGTAAGTATGTAGGATAAAGGGGGAGAGTATGACGAAGTTGTGACAAAAAACAGGCAGACTTTCAATAAAGTCTGCCTGTTTTTAGAATTTAGAATTGAAAGAATCCTATTCGGATACTACTTCAAATGGAATTTCCACGGTAACTTCTTTGTGAAGTTTAGCGGAAGCAGTGTATGTGCCAACTTCTTTTACTTGCGATTTAATCTCTATCTGTTTCCTATCTACAGTAACGCCAGCTTTTTCAAGTGCTTCGGCAATTTGGATGGGACCAACTGCACCAAATATTTTACCGGTAGAGCTTGTTTTAGCACCGATAGTCAGGCTACCAACTTCAGTAATTTTTTCGCCTAATTCAATAGCTTCATTTTTGATGGCTTCCAGCTTATGAGCTCGTTGCTTTTGGTCTTCAGCCAATACTTTCTTAGCTGATTCGCTCGCAATCACAGCTTTTTTTTGTGGAATAAGATAGTTGCGTCCATAACCGTCTTTTACATTCACTACATCTCCTTTGTAGCCCAAATTGATTACATCTTCTAATAATATAATTTCCATAATATTTCTCCTTTCTACTTATTTCATCATGTCGGTTACGTATGGAAGCAATGCCAAGTGGCGAGCTCTCTTAACTGCTTGGGCAACTTTGCGCTGGTATTTTAGCGAAGTGCCGGTAATACGACGAGGAAGGATTTTTCCCTGTTCGTTCAGAAATTTTTTCAAGAATTCTGCATCTTTATAATCGATGTATTTAATACCACTTTTTTTGAAACGACAATATTTTTTCTTTTTTACGTTTACCGTGGGTGGTGTTAGGTATCTGATTTCTCCTTTTGCCATGGTTTAATCCTCCTGTTTTTTATTGTTATCTACTTCTTTCTCTTGTTTTGTTTCACTTTCACCTTTGGATTGAGCTTTTAAGTTGTGCTTTCTTTTTTCGGCATACTCATAAGCATATTTGTCTAAACGGAAAGTAAGAAAACGCAGTACACGTTCGTCACGGCGGAATTGAGTTTCCAGTGTAGCGATTACGGATGGTTTTACATCAAACTGCAATAGGGCATAAAATCCTGTCGATTTTTTCTGAATGGGGTAAGCCAGCTTGCGCATTCCCCAGTTTTCTTCATTTGTGATAGTTCCTCCGTTGTCAGTAATGACAGCTTTAAACTTATCTACCGCTTCCTTCATCTGAGTGTCAGACAAAACGGGAGTTAAAATGAAAACGGCTTCATAATGATTTAACATACTGTTTTTTACCTTAAAAATAATGATTAATAAAAATATTTTAATAAAGTGGGTGCAAAGATAGGCTTTTTCATTGAAATGAACAAGACTTGAAGTGGATTTTTTAGTTCGAGGCTTGAAAATAAACTTTTAGTATTCTAATACGCCTATGCACAAATTAACCCCTTAGAGTTCCCTGCCTTACAACGAAAAATTCACCCGATACGTTACCATCGGCATAAAGGCTTGCAATGTCATTTCTTCGTACTTTCCCTTATTCAAGTCGAAATAGATGCTATGAATGTTGCGTTGGTTGGTAAAGTTTTGTAAATCGAGCGCAAGCTCATCGGTATAACGTTTGTGGTTCTTACGGTAGCCGATACGCAAATCCATCCGAAAATAATCGCGCACCTTAAGGGTATTTACTCGTTCCTTATCAAAGATGACTTCGTTTTTCTGTTTCGATTCTTCCACCAACACGGGTGTGTAGCGCGTACCTCCGGCATAGGAGCCTTTCAAATCGGCAAACAGCGTCCATCCCTTATTAAGCGGTTGCTCGTATCCGCCGGTAAGGTTTACCAGATACCTCCCGTCGAAAATCGTGCTCCATCGTTTGTTGTTGAAACCGTTGGTGTAGGTGGAGCGATAGAGCGTGGTGTTGAAAAGCAAGTAGTAGTTTTGGCTTAAAAACTTTTCGAGCGTCAGCTCCACGCCATAGTTTCTGCCGGTTCCTTTATTTACCAGATTATCCTGCCGATCGATGGAGTTTTGCCCTGCTCCACCTGCTTCCAGCATCGTGAAATACTCATCGGGGTCATTTATCACCGGGATGGAATAGAGATGTTGGAAATATCCTTCCACCTTAGCGTGCCAATTGTGTGCAAAAGCCCAATCGTAAGATGCATCGAATTGCGCACTGCGCGAAAAATCAAGGTCTTTGTTGGTATAAACAATGCCTTCGGGCGTGTGCGTCTGAATGAAGTAGAACGTGCGAGGCTGCAACTGGCTATACAATCCGCCCGCCGCGGCCAAGGTGTGTCCGTTAGCCGGAGTGTAGCGAATACCGCCGCGAGGTTCAACGGCTTTGCTTCCGTTTAGGGTGAAATACATACCAAACAATCCGCCCGTAAGCGAAAGCTCGGGAGAGAGGGTGTGTTGATATTGTGCGTATGCTCGCAACAAGCTCATCGTGCCTTTTTCGTCGGTAACGGTACGCGCATCTCCCGGGAAATCATAATCATTCACTTTTTCAAGATACTGCACATCATACAAATCATATTTCACCCCGCCAACCAGTCGCGAATAGTACGAAAAACGATGCGTCAGTTGAGAATAGGCAGAGTATTTATTCTCGATGGCGTTTTCGTGCCAAAAAAGTTTCCATTCGGCATCAGGTTGTACCAACGACATAGTATCTACCGGCATTCGCGTGTCGTTACGGACAAACGAAAGCGTGGTTTTCAACTCGGTTTTGGGTGAAAACTTCGCCGTATGCGTAGCACCCAAAACGTAGGCTAAGGAATTTACCTCCACGCGTTGATCGAAGGTAAGCGACTCGCGATCAAAATCCACCTCCATTGCGATTACATCATCCAAGGTAAATTTAATGTTACTTGCTCCCCACAAGCCCAACACCGACAATTGATGCTTCTGGTTCAAATCGAAATCGGTTTTAAAAGTCAGGTCTTGATAGCGAGGAACAATGCCTTTATATGCACCAAACTTCTCCATAATATCGGGAATGGAGTAGCGGTATGAAATCAAATAAGAGGATGTGTTGTTTTTAGAGAAGAAGCCTTCGCTACCCACTTCAATCCCGTTGAAACCCATTTGCCCCCAAAACTCATGCTTCTTGTTGTTTCCGCGCCGCATCGTCAAATCGAAGATGCCCGCCAAAGCATTTCCGTAAGGTGCGGGCCACGCGCTGAGGTGGAAGTCGGAGTTGGTAAGCAGGTTGGTGTTGAGCAGCGTAACCTGTCCGCCGGTCATGCCCACCCCGGCGTTGAAGTGGTTGGGATTGGCTATTTCGATGCCGTCCAATATATATTGTACACCGAGCGGTGAATTTCCGCGGATGACGATGTCGTTTCGGCTGTCGTTTACCGGAATCACGCCGGCAAAAGCACGCACCATGCGGGCAGGGTCGCCCAATGAACCGGCAAAGCGAAATGTTTCTTCCGTGCTGAAGCTGCGCGCACCCGAATAACTCAAACGATTTATCGGCTTGCTCTTGTCTAAGCGGGCTACTATTTCCACGTCGCCAAGCTGAATGTTGGAGGGTTCAAGCACGATGTTAAGCACCACCTCGCGCCCGGTATTAACCAAAATGTCTATTTCCTTGGATTGAAAGCCGACGCAGCTGACTTGCAGGGTCTGCCTTCCGGCGGGTACTTTGATTGAAAACTCGTTGTTGTCGTCAGTAACGGCTCCTACGGCGGAGTCGCTGTTTTTTACATAGATGGCGGCATTGATGATTTCCGATTCCGGATTAGCCGATTCCACTTTTCCACGAACGGTTTCGGTTAAAGTTTCTTGGGCAGGTAAAGCTAACGCTGCCAACCATAGCAATAAAACGAATGCTCCTTGTTTCATAACGATGTATTTTAATAGAATTTCTTAAAAAATGCAAAGATAATCATGTGCTGTGTATTTTATGTTTTAAGAATATTACAATACTATTAAATTTATGGCTTTTTATTATTCTAGCAGATTCTTGCTTATTTATCGATATTCAGCAAATAAGCGGGGCAAAACTTGCCGTTATTTCCTTAAAATTTGTCAAACATCCAAACTTTCAAACCATAGATACCCGATTTTCAATCTCATTTTGTATCTTTGCGGGAATTATATCGCTGTCAGGCTTTTGGATGAAAAGATCTATTGTAATCATATTGCTTATTGTCGGTATGGCTTCGCTGCATGTGCAGGGTAATAAGCCGAAAAGATTTATTAAATCGTGGCATATCGACGAGCAGTTTGCTGTGGCAGATACTGTCCCGATGGATACGGTTCATCTCAACTATCATGATCAGAATGTGATTGAGCGGCATAGCATTGCCAATTCCTACAATGCAAATTACGGTTCTCCCATTCAGTCGAAGATTTATATGAAGCGTCCGCAAGGCACTGATTTTATGTTTGAGGATGCCTACAAACCCTATTTGATGGATGTTCCCGCGGCCTTGTTTTATGATGCTACATTTCCATATACCAATCTTACCTACCTGATGGGTGGACCGGTTGCCAATCGTGAAGAGCAAGTGAAGTTTTTGTTTACAGCCAGCCCTTCGAAAAAAGCTAACTTTGGTACTACTTTAGATTATATTCATTCCAAAGGACGTTACAACAATCAGGCAGCACAACGATTTTCCGGTAGTCTGTTTGGAAGGTACAGCGGGAAACATTATTCTGCATACGGATTAGCCGCTGTCAACAATCATAAAAATCATGAAAACGGAGGAATAAGCGAGCTTTCCGTACTGACTGATCCTAATATTGAGTTGAAACACAAGGATATGCCTACGTTTATGCACGGCTACTCTGCATTTAGAAAAAACACTTTCTTTTATAATCACAATTACAGCATCGGTTTTAATCGTGAAATAAAGGTAGATGAAGATTCTACTACGTATGAATACGTTCCTGTAACCCGTTTTGGGCATATGATTAAGTTTGAAGAGATGAGGAAGCGGTACTATGAGCCTACGTTAGAGAGGAAATTTTACGAACTCACTTACGATTCAATCAACACTACAAACGATACTGCAGCCGTGAGGACGTTGACTAATTTGGTTTCGATTAACTTAGCTGAGGAATTTAATAAATGGATGCATTTTGGTGTTACTGGATATGCTGAGAATGAGGTGCAACAGTTTACTTATAAGCCCGATACAATAGTGATGCATGACACAAAAACCAATACACGGGTGGGTGGCGTACTCTCCAAAACTCAAGGTAAAAACTTTCGCTATTCCGTACTGGGCGATATTTATCTGATTGGCTATAAGTTAGGAGAATTTAGGCTGGAAGGAAAAGCTTTCGGTAGTTTTAAGATAGGTAAAGAACCGATCGTGTTAAAAGCTAATGCCTTCGTGAGAAATGAAGAACCGTCATATTTCATCCAAAATTACTACTCCAATCACTTCCGATGGGAAAACAACTTCACAAAAATGTATAAAACGCATTTAGGAGGTGAATTCTCCCTACCGAAACGGAAAACGAGGTTAAATGTAGCTGTTGAGAACTTGACCAGTCAAATTTATTTCAATGAAAAGGCTTTACCCGTACAGCATAGTGGTAACGTACAAGTGCTTTCCGTTGATTTGAAGCAAGATGTCAGCCTTGGACCGATTACGCTTGAAAATAATGCTGTATATCAGGTCAGTTCCAATCAAGAGGTGCTTCCACTGCCCACGTTGATATTGTTTCACAATTTGTATTATCGTGGGAAATGGTTTGTTGATTTATATCCGCAGATAGGAATAAGCATGAAGTATCACACCAAATATTTTGCACCGTCGTACATGCCGGCCACAGGGCAGTTTTTCAATCAGCGGGAGGTGGAAATTGGAGATTATCCGGTTTTCAATGTGTATGCCAACTTCCATTTGAAACAAGCCCGTTTTTTTATCGAATATAATAATGTCGGTAGTTACGTAACCAAAGGTTGGGGATATCATATGCCCAACTATCCGATTAATCCGCCGATGTTGAAAGTTGGTCTATCATGGAATTTTTATAATTAGCTGAATGGTTGATGCATATGCTGAAATTTAGAATGAATTAACATGTCGAAACGCTTAATAGTCTTTAGTATACTTGGAGTTGGACTACTAATACTTTTTCTGGTTATTTTTGCTTTTCGGGATAGAAAGGTAGAGCAACTTTCGCATCGTGATTGGAGTAAAATAAAAGAAAGTGGTCGCCTTCGGGTAGTTACGGAGAAAAGCTCATTTGGTTTCCAATTAAAGGAAAATCAGGTAGAAGGCTTTAATTATGAGATTGTAAAGGCATTTGCCGATTCCATGGGTTTGGAACTGGAAATTAATATTGTAAATCGCTTGGATTCAGCTGTTCATGGGCTTTGGATGTATAAGTTTGATGTGATGGCGATGACGCTTCCTGTTACAACTCAGTTGAAAGAATATCTCAACCTTACCATGCCGATTGTAAAGTCGAGACTAATGCTTATTCAGCATATTGGAAAAAATGATTCAACTGAAAGAAAATTGATTACTGAATATAGTCAGTTGAAAGATATTGAGATAGTGATTCCACAAAATTCACCCCATAAGCTGCGGTTGGAAAATCTGTCGGATGAAATTGCTGAACCATTGAATATAAAGGAGTTGGCAGATGTCACTACCCAGGAGTTGGTGCAAGCTGTCTCAGAAGGGAAATTGTACTACACCATTTGCGATGAATTGCAAGCCAGGAAACTGCAAAAAGAATATCCGAATTTTGATTTTTCGATGCCCATTGGCTTCAATCAGCACTTTGCTTGGGCTGTCTGCAAAAAATCAATGAGTTTACATGACGAATTAAATAAGTTTTTAAAAGATTTCCAAATGACCAACGCTTATTGGGATATATACAGAAAGTATTATTGAAAAAGTTAAATGCTCTTTTTTATGATTTTTTCAATATTAATATTAAGCACTCTAAATCTGATACGAAAATAAGAGAATTATGCCATTAAAAATACCAAAAAACTTACCGGCTGTTGAAACTTTGATGAATGAGAACATCTTTGTAATGGACTCTGAACGTGCCGAGAGTCAGGATATTCGACCGCTTAAAATATTGATTATAAACTTAATGCCTTTGAAAGTTACGACTGAGACGGATTTAATTCGCTTGCTCTCTAACTCTCCGTTGCAGATGGAAGTAGATTTTCTGCGAATGAGTTCTCACACACCAAAACATACACCCATTGAGCACATGATGGAGTTCTACAAGCCGTTTGACGTGGTAAGTCAATCCAACTACGACGGTATGATTGTAACCGGTGCGCCGGTGGAGCTTTTATCGTTTGAAGAAGTAAACTACTGGGATGAACTTCGGCAAATATTTGACTGGGCGCAGACGCACGTAACTTCCACTTTTTATATTTGTTGGGCGGCGCAGGCAGGTCTGTACCACTTTTATGGCATTCCGAAATACCCCTTATCCGAGAAAATGTTCGGCGTGTATGAGCATATGGTTTTAGATAAATTGAATCCTATTTTCCGTGGTTTTGATGATGTGTTTTACGTTCCCCACAGCCGTCACACCGAAATCAGACGTGAAGACATCCTCAGTGTGCCTGAACTTACGCTACTCTCAGAATCACCGATTGCAGGAGTTTACATGGTGATGGCTCGTGGTGGAAGAGATATTTTCATTACCGGTCACTCCGAGTATTCGCCCTATACGTTAGATGCAGAGTATAAGCGTGATTTGAAGAAAGGACTTCCCATTCATCTCCCTGAAAATTATTATCGCAACAATAATCCCGATGAAGGACCTGTAGTGCGTTGGCGCAGTCATGCTAACCTATTGTTTACCAATTGGTTAAATTATTTTGTGTATCAGGAAACCCCTTATGATTTGACAAGGATAGGGTAGAGTAGATATGGTTTATCCTCCTTATCTTCCATCTAAATTCCGCAAAAAAACACCACTAAGAAAGGTACCGATAAATCTACAATAAATCCATGGTAAATGGATACGATGGAGAATTCTTCTCCCGAGTTTTTAATGATAATGGGGAAAGTGGTGTCCATTGTGGTGGCACCTCCGGCTGAAATAGGTGCTAATTTTCCGAAATATTTTGCCATCCACGGGGCTAAGAGCAATGTGATTACTTCACGTATGATATTAGCTAAAAGCGCAATAGTACCTAACTCGACACCTTTGTACTGCGTAATCAGCACGCTCGAGAGCGAGTAATATCCAAATCCGGAGCCGACAGCAAGCACTTCTGTCAGCGGACGCCCTTTCAGAAAAATTCCAACGGCTATAACTCCTAAAAAAGTTCCTAAAATTGTCATTATAGGCAACATTAACAGCCTCGGTGATAGGGTTTTGAATTTTCTGGTGGTGTTTTTATCGTGCCCGATACTCAATCCGACACTAAACATCAGCAGACAGAGCACAAAGAATGTGATTTTAGAATCAATCCATTCAGGTGGGAAAACTCTGAAAATGCCTAGCAACAAGCCGATTGCAAAGAATGAAAGTATGATTAGGCTGCTTCTCATTTCATAAAATCACCTTATCCTATTCCTTCATATTCAAATCCCAGCGTTTTAAGTTCGTTTTTGTCGTAGATATTTCTTCCGTCCAAAACCAACGGTGTTTTCATTAATTTATGGATTACCATCCATCTCGGCATACGAAACTCTTTCCATTCGGTTACAAGCAGGAGTGCATCAGCTTCTAAAACAGTATCATAAGTGTCTTTAGCGAAATAGATTTTTGAATAATCAACCCGCTCGGATTCTGGTTTACCTTGCTGCTGTTTCTCAAGGTAGGCAAACCGATTCTTAGAAGTCTCCATTGCCGCGGGATCAAAACAACGAACTTCGGCGCCGGCTTTCAGCAATTTATTGATGATAACAAATGCCGGTGCTTCCCGTACATCGTCGGTATTGGGCTTGAAAGCAAGTCCCCAAATAGCAACGGTTTTTCCGCGCATATCTTTTCCCCACCGTTTGGTTAGTTTTTCAAATAGGATTCCTTTCTGGCGATTATTAACATCTTCAACGGCTTTGAGTACTTGTAGCTGATATCCATTCTCTTCCGCAGTGCGGATAAGTGCTTGCACATCTTTCGGAAAACAGGAGCCGCCGTAACCGGTACCGGCGTATAGGAATTTGTTTCCAATGCGTGTGTCTGTTCCGATTCCTTTACGTACCATATTAACATTGGCACCTACGAGCTCACAAAGATTGGCAATATCGTTCATAAAGCTTATGCGGGTAGCCAGCATGGAGTTGGCGGCATATTTGGTCATTTCAGCTGAAGGGATGTCCATAAAAATCACACGGAAATTATTGAGTAGAAACGGGCGGTAGAGTTTTGTCAAAAGTTTTTTAGCTTTTTCACTATCGGTGCCTACCACAACGCGGTCTGGACTCATAAAGTCGTTAATCGCATCGCCTTCTTTCAAAAACTCAGGATTAGAAGCTACATCAAAGGGGATGGAAAGTCCTCGCTTGTCAAGTTCGTTTTGAATCACTTGCTTTATTTGCTTGGATGTTCCAACGGGGACGGTGCTTTTTGTTACAATCAGTTTGTAGGAGTTCATTTTTTCGCCAATTTCCTGGGCAACTTCCAGCACATGTTTTAAATCAGCGCTACCGTCTTCATTGGGAGGAGTCCCCACTGCAGTGAAAATTACATCAGCCTCATCCAAAACATCATCTAATCGAGTGGTAAAGTGAAGACGTTCAGCTTTTTGATTACGTCTAACCATATTTTCCAGCCCGGGCTCATAGATAGGGATGATACTTTTTTTCAGATTTTCAATTTTCTGAGCATCTATATCTATGCAGGTTACATTGACACCCATTTCTGCAAAGCATGCACCAGAAACTAATCCGACGTAGCCTGTACCAATAATTGCTATTTTCATGTCTTAGAAAAACTTTTCTGTTTAATTAATTATATTACAAATATCGTTATTTTTTTGCAATTAAAAATAAAAAGCCGTTTTCTTTTTCGGAAAACGGCTTTCAATTTCAAACATCAAACTTAAAATGTACGCGATTTGATGTACTTCAGAATAATTTCAGTCGCATTATCAAATCCGATTTTACCCGTGTTTATAGCTAGGTCAAAATTGTGTACGTCAGTCCAATTTTTCCGGGTAAATTTTTTGATGTAAAGGGCTCTTTCTCGGTCGTTGATGGTGATTTGAGTTTTTGCTTCCAGTTCAGAAATATTTCGGACTTCCATTAGCCGTCGGGCTCTTGCATCTACACTTCCGTATAGATAAATGCTTACGAGATTGGGGTAGTCTTTCAATACATGAAATCCGCAACGACCAATAATTACCGCCGAATGGTCTTTAACAATTTGCTGAATAACTTCAGATTCCGCTTCATAAATCTTGGCAGTGGTGGGAGCGAAACTACCGACTGCTTCGCTGTAAAACTCGAAAATTCCGGTTTTTTCCCAGAAATTATGCCAAAACGATGTGATTTTTTCTTCGTTATCAGCTATGTCCTCTTTGAGTACAGATAATTTTTCGGCTGTCTGAGTGATAATTTCGTGATCGGCGTAAAACATGTTCAGCTCTTCGGCAAGTTTATGTCCGATGTAGGCACCGCCGCCACCTAATTCGCGGCTGATTGTAATTACTAAGTGTGATTTTTTGGGCATTTTTCCTCCTTTTTTATTTTATGCTGGTTAGATTGGTTATGGTTTTGACTGAAACTGATAAAGTGATAAAAACAGCTTGTAGTATTATTTTTTAGTCAATGGTTGATAAATAAATATTAGCCGACTCAGAATTCTCGAAAAGGAAAAGCGAAAATTGATGTTGAATTTCTGTGATTCAATTTATCGCTCTGTAATATTACGTTAAAGATAGGGAATTTTATTAGTAAAAACAATTTTTTTGAAAAAAATATAAAAATAAATACACTGAATTTTTGATTGGATGGAAAATTCAATTTCAGCAGGTGAATTATCTCGACAACAAATAATATTGATAAAATATTACTTTTGTTTCAAATAAAACAGAAAAACCGCTTTCTTCACAGAAAACGGCTTTCGGAATATATAAAATTAAAGCGTAGAAATATCGTTGTATTCTGCTTTTGGATCGGGTCCGTATTGGTTGTCACCTTTTGTTCCCTCAGTAATCATCATTACGATAAACCAGATATTACCGATGATTGGGATTAGGTTTACCAGAATATACCAGCCACTCTTATCAATATCATGTAACCTGCGAACGCCAACAGCTAAACTAGGAACCAATAGTGCCAATCCGACAATGGAATAGATAGGTCCGTAGCTAACATCTTGTCCTAATAGCTCATATGTAATGCCTAATGCGTTGTCCAATATCATGGCAACTGTATAAACAATAATGCAAAAGAGTGCGAACATCCAAAACTCTCTTCTACGCGATCTGCCATGGAATTGAGCATACTTTTTTAATGCTAAGGTTAACCAACTCATAGTATCATTTTTTTAATTTAATTATTGTTGCAAATGTAAGTATTTGTTGTGGATTTACAAGTAGTTTTAATAAAAAAAACCGCTCGTAATCATAATAAATTATTAACGAACGGTTTTGGAAAATATATAGGGTTTACGAGTGTTAAGTCATTATTCAACAGCCTTAAAGCTCATGTCTAAACTTTTCACGGAGTGGGTGAGTGCTCCCACAGAAATATAATCTACACCGCATTCAGCATAATCTCTTAGTGTATCAAGTGTAATGCCTCCGGAAGATTCGGTTTCATAGCGCCCGTTGATAATTTCAACTGCTTTTTTAGTGTCTTCTACCGAAAAGTTATCCAGCATAATTCGGTCAACTCCACCGACTGCAAGCACTTGCTTAAGCTCGTCGAAGTTTCTCACTTCAATTTCAATCTTCAGCTTCTTGCCTTTTACTTTCAAATACTTATTGGCACGAGTAATTGCTTGCTCAATTCCACCCGCGAAATCTATATGATTGTCTTTCAGTAGAATCATGTCGAAAAGTCCGATACGGTGATTTTTGCCTCCACCGACAGCTACAGCATATTTTTCAAGCATCCGTAACCCGGGGGTTGTTTTCCGTGTGTCGAGCACTTTTGTCTTAGTCCCTTCCAGTCTTTTCTGATACTCGGCTGTTCTTGTAGCTACTCCGCTGAGTCGCTGCATAACGTTGAGCATTAAGCGCTCGGTTTGAAGCAGTGATTGGATTTTTCCTTCTACCACAAATGCTATATCTCCATATTTTACTTCAGCACCATCGTTGATAAATACGGACATTTTCAACTTCGGATCAAATGCCTTGAAAATTTCTTTGGCAACCTCTACTCCGGCAAGAATGCCGTTTTCTTTAATTATCAGTTGTGATTTGCCAACTGCATCCGCAGGAATGCACGATAGGGTGGTGTGATCGCCATCACCTATGTCCTCGGCAAACCAAAGCGGGATTTGTTCTATAAAATCTTTATTCATTAGATGGTTCAATACGTAGTTGCTGAATGACTGTTTTTGCATCGGCTTTTCGGGTTAAAATATATACCCGATATGTGCCGGCTGATGTTTTGAGTGTTCCAATAGCAAAGCTAGAAGCGTCTTTTGTTCCGCTGTGCAATATCTGAAAGCTGTTAACTGTATTTTTCTTAAAAAAATCAGAAATTATCTTAACGGCTTGCTGTTTGCTATAAACATCGTTTTTCTTATCAATTACCAGTTCAACATTTGACCCCAAAAAAGGAGTGAGTTTCCCGGCATTACTTTGGCTAATTGCTGCTACAACTTCGCCTGGAATTCCGGGACTTTGAGCTGATGCTACACTTGAAAATGAGAACAAAAGCGTTAGAATAAATATGAATTTAAAAGTTTTCATTGTCATTTTTTGGTTTATAACCCACCAAATTGATGTTATTACATATTTTTTTGCAATATTTGCATTGTCTTTTTCATAAAGGTGCAAAATACAAAAAACGGTGGGGAATGATTTTGTATTAAAGTACATCTTACTTTACACAAATTTCATACCTAAATAATTAAAATATATAATGTGTTGGTAATCATCTGATTGTTGCTTGTGCAAACAATATAATAATAGGTTTGTCACTAAGATTAATAAGTATGCGTCACCTTTGAAGGTTATATTGAGTTTGAGCTGCAAGTGATTTTTTCAAAAAAAGTTGTATTTGATGCAAAATTTGATGTTTGTGATGGGTGATACGTGCAGTTTTTTCTTTCGGATGCGTGAAAAGGCAAAGTTTTTGCTATATTTATCGTCAATTACTTACTTGCACCAGATGATACGATTGATTTGTTCAACAATTATATTAAGCAAGACTACAATAAAAGGAGTGCCTAACCACTATGAATAAAATTTCATACACTAAAATTTTCAAAAGAAGCCGACTCTTGTTTGTGATTACGATGTTTCTTTTTTTAGGTGGTTTTATCTGCCAATGGAGCTACAAGAAATCACCTCGGAGAGCTGTGAAAATTAATGAAGTCAGGCATACGATTCGGCAATTAGAAAAAAGCGCGGATGAAAAAATGAACGGGATTGCGGGAATTTTGAAAAACGATCAAGTTGATTCGCTGATGTGGATTCCCTTTGAAAAACTGCTAATTACCTATCTTGTTTATGAAGATAATCAGCTGATTTTTTGGTCAGATAATCAAGTTGAACCTGTAAACTTGAAACATACAAATTGGCAACTCGATGTCTTATCTAATGTTCAAGCACTTACTAAATCAAAACAGGTGGGTAATTTTAATATTGTAGCCTACATACCTATTAAAAATAATTATCCTTATGAAAACAAAGAACTTCAAAATGAATTTAACTCCTACTTAAACCTCGATAAGGATATAAATATTGTTACAAATGCTCCGGCAGATGATTTTGCTGTTTTTAGTTCTGAAAATGATTATTTATTCACACTAAAAGTGCCTGATTATCCTATTTACGATGAGAATTGGTCGCTGGCAGCCCTGGTCTTTTTCTTCTTGGCTTTTGCCTTGCTTTTTTATCTTTTCGCACGTTTCCCTTATTTAATTTATAAAACTTCTCTTTCTTGGAAAGAATACTTGGTGGTGGTTGTTGTCAGTTTGGTTGTTGTCTTTATCACCTTATATTTCAATTTTCCCGTTACCTTTTTCCAAAACAAAATATTTACACCCTATCATTATGCGTCGGGCTCAATTCTCTCAACGTTGACGCACTTGACATTCTTGACTGTTTATCTCTTTGCATTGATATATCTCTTCTGTTACTTTGTAAAAAGGGGAGTGAAAAAAGATAAATATAGACCTCTTCGGCAGTTTTTACTTTTATTGTTGCCCGGAATTTTTTTCGTTTTATTTTTCAATTTCTTTGTAGGGGTAATATTTAATTCTTCTACCGAAATTAATATACTGAAATTTAGGGACATTACATTTGCTTTCGTTTGGAATCACCTCTTATTTTTGTTGTGGGGAATAAGCTTTATGTTGCTTTTTGTGAAAACACATCGTATTATCCTAAAAGATAGCACGTTGGAGTCGGTAATGACGATTGATTTTGTGGTTGTCTTTTTGGTTTCTCTATTTAGTTATTTTTTCTTTGCAAAATATGGCAACATCGCTGTTATTTCCTACGTTTTATTCACGGCCGTGCTTTATCTGCCGCTAGTTATTGATGGTTTAAAACGAAGTAATCGGTTTTTGGTAATATGGTTGTTTGTATCCTCCCTTTTTGTGACATCTACATCCATTTTTATGAACACAGAAAAGAAGTTTGATAAATATCGTGTCTTGGCCGAAAATTATTATTCTAGAGAAGACACTGAAGAAGACCGTGTTGCCATTTCTCTTTTCAGCGATTTGAATAATGAAATTTTGAACGATGCCCGTGTTCGATATTTGGTTCAGTACCCTGATTCTATTCTTAAGGCAAATGAGTACATTAACAGCACTTATTTGCGCGGATTTTGGAACAAGTATGAAATGTTACTTTTTGGAGTAACTCCCGGTTCGGAGTGGGACGTGGCTTATGATGATGAGATAAACAACTGGAGTAGCCGAATAAAAGCAACCAATTTCTACTCTGTGAATAATCCGAAATCGGACCTTGCTTTTTTAGGCGCATTTAAGAATATCGGCAACAACGGGGAAATGGTAAATTTTTACATGGAATTTTACCCTAAACGTTCGTACAAGAGTTACAGCTTTCCTAATCTTCTAATTGAGAGCCCGCCGAGTATTCAATCACAATTGTCATTGTCAAGTGCCCGATACACATTCAGGGAACTAGTCTCTGTTTCCGGAAAATTTAACTATCGTACCGATGCGCGTTGGATAGAAAAAAGGAATGAGCAGTATTTTAAACAGCAATACGATGGATATAATCATTACATATACGTACCCGATGTGTATAATTATTATGTCTTATCGGAAGAGGATGAAGGCGGATTTTTGGCTTATCTCCTTTATTTTTTCTATATATTTGTGATTTATCTATGTGTCTCATTTTTATCTATTTGGATACATCAAGTAAGTGGCAGAAGTTTACGTGTTACATATAAATTCTCATCAAAATACTTAATATCATTTATTGTCTTGCTTGTATTGAGCTTTGTGTCTGTTTTTTATATTTCGCTGAATTATATGCAACGAAAATATGAAGAAGAACAAAAGTTGAGCCTTGAGTCAACGAAAAACTACATTCAGATGGTTTTGCAGGAAAAATATTATTGGCAGGAAAACTTGGATTCAACCATGACGTCTTCTTTGAATTTTGACTTGCAAGATTTGTCTTACATTTATCAAACTGATATTCACGTGTATGATAACGATGGAAAATTGATAGGAAGTTCGCAGCCAACGCTATTCTCGCGTGGGCTGATTAGCAAGAGAATTTCACCGATTGTTTATTTCTCACAAACAGAAAATAGTAATCAGTATGAACGAATTGGGGAGTTAGAATATCTTACGGCTTACACGGATTTGTATAATGGAGATTTTTTGCAGATTGGATACATTGCTGTTCCACAGTTTTTGAGCGGTGATTTGTTGCAATCGGATCTCGAAGCGTTTCTCTCGGTAATACTGCACATATATCTGATAGTCATTATTTTGTTTGTTATTTTAAGTTTGATAATTAACCGTCAGTTGTCGGCTCCGCTGGATATGATGTTAGAAAGTTTGAAGCAAATCAGGATAGGGCAGGAGAATAAAAAAATAGATTATAAGCCGAAAGATGAAATAGGTGTATTGGTGGAGCAATATAACAAAACGGTGGATGAATTGGAGGAAAGTGCTCGTTTGTTGGCTAAATCTGAGCGGGAATCGGCTTGGAAACTAATGGCGCGACAGGTAGCACATGAAATCAATAATCCACTTACGCCCATGAAATTGACAATTCAGCATTTGCAACACATTAAAAAAATGGATCAGAAGCGTTTTGAGGAATATTTTGATAAATCGTCTCAAACGTTGATTGAGCAAATTGAGAATCTCTCGAAAATTGCCGGAACGTTTTCCAGTTTTGCCAAGTTACCTGAATCTAATTTCACGCGAATGGATGTGGCTAAGAAATTAAGGTCGGTTTATATGCTTTTCTCTAACAATACAGACAAAACTCAAGTTACGTATGAAGGTGAAAGTGAAGGAATATTTGTATTTGCTGACCGAGAACAGTTGATTCTTGTATTTAATAATTTATTAAAAAATGCTCTTCAAGCCATACCGTCAACTCGTGAAGGAGAAATAGGCATTAGGATAGAAGCAACTGAAAAACAAGTGTATATCTTTGTAAAAGATAATGGGAAAGGCATTCCTGATGATGTGAGAGAAAAGCTTTTCACACCAAACTTTACGACGAAATCTACCGGAATGGGCTTAGGATTGGCAATAAGCTGGAATATTATCAGAATGGCAGGCGGTGAAATTACATTTAAAACCGAACTGAATGTAGGTACAGAATTTAAAATTACGCTGCCGAGAATTAGCTAAAACAGGGGAGGTGTAGTACCTATTCTAAAAAACTAATTCTTCGCCATCTTCACTACCGCCCAGTTATTTTTTTCCTTTGAATATTGAAGTGCTAAACCATGCTTTTCGGCTTCTTTTTCGATTGTCGGGATGTCTTTTGTGTAAAATCCGCTCATAAAAAGCTGTCCGTTCTTGGGCAGACAGTTTGCGTAAATAGCCATATCGTTTATAAGGATATTTCGATTGATATTGGCTAAAATTACATCAAAAACTTTACCGTGGAGTAGGGATGCATCGCCAAGAAAAACTTCGACATTATTAATGTTGTTTAGTTTTAGATTGTCCAATGAATTCTCCACGCACCAATCGTCAATATCCATTGCTGTGACTTTTTCAGCGCCACGCATAGAAGCCAAGATAGCTAGAATAGAAGTTCCGCATCCCATGTCCAGTACTATTTTTTCTGAAAAATCATTTTTCAAAATTTCAGAGACCATCAATGAGGTCGTTTCATGATGACCGGTTCCGAAAGCCATTTTCGGATCGATAATAACGTCGTATTTCAAATTAGGGAAATCCTTGTGAAACGAACTGTGTATTACACATTTATTATCAATAACAATCGGTTCAAAAAAGTATTTTTCCCACTCTTCGTTCCAGTTTTTACTTTCAATATTTTTCACAGTAAACGTAATGGATGTATCGAAGTGAAAATCTTCAATAACTTGATTTATTGCTTCTTCGTCTAGGTTGCTATCTTGAATAAAAGCATCAAGCCCTTCTTTGGTTGTCATAAAACTCTCAAACCCTATCTCCCCTAATTGCGAAGCAAGGACATCTGTAATAAAATTTTCAGGATCAGAAAAAAACAGGTGGACAACAGAATATCTCATAAGTGTGGTTTATGAAAAAGAAATTTTAAGTTTAAATTTAAGAATTGAACTTTAAGTGCAAAAATAATAAAATTTAATAGTAATATCTCTTCGGAAAGAGTATTTTTGTCATGAAAATAACTGGAATATTTGTAAGCTAACTTTTAACACATAGTGGCACGCTTGTTGATATATTATTAACAATAACGTATATAACCTTAATAAATTTTTAATTAAAATGAAACGCTATTTAATAATTATTTGCTTAACTCTCTTTGGTTTGTCGTTGGGCTTTGCACAATCAGGCAAAATCATTGACGACATATATGTAACTCCTAACGATGCTCAAATGGTGAATGAGATGAAAGCAGCCAAAAAAGCTAAAGCTAAAGAACGGAAGGAGTCGCAACCGTCAGCCATTTATCGAAATGGTGCCAAAGAGATAGTTTTTATTGACCAATATGGTAATAAAACTACCGCTGTTTCAGATACTGTCTACATAGTAGATAATGAAGTTTATGCGGATTCGGTTGTTAAAGAAGAAGGGCACTACTTGAACGGATTTAAAGGTTCAAAATCTGATTATGAATATGCTGAGCGTATCCGAAGATTCCACAATCCACGCTATACCATCACTATAGCTGATCCGGGTTATGATGATATCTACTTCCTTGATAATAATTACTGGAACGTGTATATGGACGGAATGTATGCTACTATCACTCCTACGTGGAATAATCCTTACTACTGGAACTACATGTATTCTCCGTTTAGCTATAGCAGCTGGGCTTGGAGATACAATTGGGGTTATCCGTACTGGGGAAGTTATTATGGCTGGGGTGGTTGGTACGATCCTTGGTATAGCCCATGGTACGGTGGTTATTATGGTTGGTACGGCGGTTGGTATAATCCTTGGTACAGCCCTTGGTATTCCAGTTATTACGGCTGGGGATACCCGTACTACGGTTGGGGATATCCATACTACGGAGGTTATTACGGATACCCATATTATGGTGGATACTACGGCTATGGATACTATAATTACAATAGTAACTTTGACCAAGCTAACAGACGTGCGTTGAGTTCGAGCAGATATTCTGCCACCGGTTTAAGAAGTGATAACTCTCGTCGCTCATCTGTGATGTCAACCCAAGGACGCACTAATACAACTCGGGATTACACACGTGTGGCAACATCTCGAAATGACAGGACCATACAAGGTACTCGTAGTGGAGTTGCAAGAGGTGTATCGTCTCGTTCATCTACCGGAATTGATACTCGCACTCGTACAGGTGCTGTGAGAAGTGCCGAAGATTGGAACAATGTACGTTCAAATAGAAGTTATAATACTGGAACAAGATCTTCAGGAAGGTCATCAATTATTAATCACTCCAATCCTTCTTCAAGTAGAAGATCGTCTTCCTATGGTACTCGTAGTAGAAGTAGTAGCGGCAGCTACAGTTCGCCGAGCCGTTCGTCAAACTCTCGCTCCTATGGTTCGGGAAGAAGTGGCAGTTATAGTTCCCCAAGCCGTTCATCCGGTTCTTATGGTGGAAGTAGTGGAGGCTCTTATGGAGGTGGCCGTTCGTCATCATCCGGAAGCTCTTCTTCAGGAGGTAGAAGATAAATTGAATAAATATATAGACCTTCGTTTAGACAGAAAAATATTTTTTGAATAACGAGGTTTCTAACAATAATCTAACTTTAATAAATTCTGAAATGAAAAGAACATTATTTATAATATTTTCGATAATTATAGGCTCAGCCGTATTCGCACAAACCGAATATGACGCAGTACAAATCGGACAGTCTGATATCTTAGGAACTGCACGCTACATGAGCATGGGCGGTGCTTTTGGAGCCTTAGGAGGAGATGCTTCAGCCTTGAAAGATAACCCAGCAGGGTTAGGTGTGTTTCGTTCCGGTGAAATGTCATTGACACTTAACGGGCAAACACAAAAAGCTAATTCTGTGTGGTATGATACGAAAGCAGAAGATTCAAGCCCGATTTCAATAAAAGCAAATCACGTGGCTTACATCATGTCAATCCCGCTTTGGGAAGAGAGAACTCAAGGATTATTGCAATCTAACTTCTCTTTTAGCTACAATAGGTTGAAAAACTTTAATCGTACGATGAAAGCAACCGGGACAACGAAAGCATCTTTTACCGACTTTTTAGCCGGCTTTACCGATGGTTTGTCTGAAATTGACTTGAAATATGTGGAAGACGAGTATGAACCTTTTGAAAATCGAGATGTGCCTTGGCTTTCAGTGTTAGGGTATGAAGGTTTTTTAATATCGCCATCAGGGCAAAATTCGTGGATGTCAGCACTTGATGGAAAGGCTGAGTCTGATAACTTAGTATATGAATCCGGAGGCATTAGCGAGTATTCTTTTGGATGGGGCGGAAATTTCAACAACAACCTGTTTTTAGGTGCAAATTTGAATATAGCGGATCTTTCCTATCGATTGGAATCTGTAATGGCAGAAACATTTGGGGTAGGAGACTTTGTGTTGAATAATGCGCTGAACCGCAATGGAATTGGAGTAAACTTGAAATTGGGTGCAATTTACTTGCCCACAAACAGTTTAAGATTAGGAGCTGCTATCCATACACCAACTATGTTTACGATTTCTGAATCAAACTATGCATCAGTTAATTACAATAATCCAAGTTACGATGTTAGTGGCAAATTCTATACACCTGATGAAGGAGCCCGTCAGGAATTTAACCTACAAACTCCGATGCAAGCTCAGTTGAGTGCAGCATATCTTTTCGGCAGAAAAGGGTTGATTTCGGCAGAATATGATTTTATCAATTACAAAGGCATGCGTTTCAGTGAAACTAATGGTAAAAGAGCAAGTTTTTCACCGGAAAATGAAGGAATGAAAGATGTGCTAAACAACGGACACGTGATAAAACTGGGTGCAGAATTTAAACCGACAGAAAATGTAGCTCTGCGTGCCGGTTATGCCATGATGACGCCAGTAACGAATGCAGACTACACGGAAGGAAAATCGCTTCGCTTGAATACAGTTAATACCAATACCGAATACTTCATTGATAAAGGTGTAAATTATTTCAGCATTGGTACCGGGTATCGCGCAGTAAGTTGGTTTATTGATTTAGCTTATGGGCTAAAACTTCAAAATGAAGATTTTTATCCTTATCAATTTAATAGAACAGACTTGGAAGCGGCTGAACTCAAAACCAAAACTCATAACGTAGCGTTGACCTTAGGGTTCAAAATATAATGTAACGCTTGCAAAGAGAAAAATAGTTGCTCCGAGCGATGATGTGCAAAACAACAATAAACCCCCGTTGCTCGGAGCGATAACAGTAAATTCTAATTTACTTACTATAAAACCAATCTTTCGGGATTGGTTTTATTTTTGTGTGTTTTTTAGAAAAAAACTACCTTTGCAGTCGTTTTATTTGGGCTAAGTTGCACAATAGTGAATTAGTAAATTAGTGAAAATTTAACCCAAACTCATCAGATAACCAAACATCCGAATATTAAATATGTCTTTACAATCAGAAATAAATCGTCGTCGAACATTTGCTATTATTAGTCATCCGGACGCCGGAAAAACTACGTTGACTGAGAAACTGCTGCTCTTTGGAGGGGCGATTCATGTAGCGGGCGCAGTTAAATCAAATAAGATTCGAAAAACTGCAACTTCCGACTGGATGGAGATTGAAAAACAACGCGGTATCTCTGTGGCTACTTCGGTGATGGGTTTTGAATACGATGGGTACAAAATTAATATTCTGGACACTCCCGGCCACCAAGATTTCGCGGAAGATACATTCCGAACGCTTACGGCCGTTGACAGTGTTATCATCGTTGTGGATGCAGCAAAAGGGGTAGAAGTACAAACTCGTAAACTGATGAACGTGTGTCGGATGCGGAATACTCCTATCATGGTTTTTATCAATAAGCTGGACCGTGAAGGGCGCGACCCGTTCGATCTGATGGATGAATTGGAAGACGAACTTGGTATTAGTGTGCGCCCGCTGACTTGGCCCATTAGCATGGGAGCTACATTCAAGGGTGTGTACAATTTTTACAGGGACAACATGCAACTTTACACGCCGAACAAACAGACTATCAGTCAGTCGGTAGAAGTGGATGTAAATAGTGATGAATTGGATAAAAAAATCGGTAAGCGCGATGCTGCCAGACTCCGAGAAGATATGGAGCTGATCAATGGCGTGTACGAAGATTTTAATAAAGAACTATACCTTGACGGTTTGTTGGCGCCGATATTTTTTGGAAGTGCATTGAATAATTTCGGGGTAAAGGAATTGTTGGATTGTTTTATCGAGGTAGCGCCGGCTCCACGCCCTGTTAAAGCAATAGAGCGTGTGGTTAAACCACATGAAAAAGATTTTACCGGATTTGTTTTTAAAATCCACGCCAATATGGATCCAAATCATCGAAGCAGTATTGCCTTTGTGAAAATCTGCTCTGGAAAGTTTGAGCGTAATGTGTACTACAAGCATGTTCGACATGAAAAAATGATGCGTTTTTCAAGTCCAACGGCTTTTATGGCTCAAAAGAAAGAAACTGTTGATGAAGCTTTTGCGGGTGACATTGTAGGTTTGCCCGATACCGGTAATTTCAAAATTGGTGATACGCTTACCAATGGCGAAGAGCTTCACTTCAAGGGATTGCCAAGCTTTTCTCCGGAAATGTTTATGTACTTGGAGAATGCCGACCCGATGAAAACCAAACAACTTGAAAAAGGGATTAATCAATTGATGGATGAAGGTGTTGCTCAACTGTTTATAAATCAGTATAATAATCGTAAAATCATTGGTACAGTGGGGCAGTTGCAGTTTGAGGTCATTCAATATCGTTTGCTGCATGAATATAATGCTCGGTGTCGTTGGGAGCCTATCTTTCTTTACAAAGCTTGTTGGATTGAAAGTGATGATGAGCAGGAGCTTGAAAATTTCAAGGAGCGAAAGACACAGTACATGGCTAAAGACAAAGAGGGAAGAGATGTTTTCTTAGCTGATTCAAGTTATATACTTCAAATGGCTCAGCAGGATTTTAAGAATATTCGCTTTCACTTTACTTCGGAATTTTAAGGTTTCTGTCTAATAATAATACCTTTTACCCTTATAAATAAAAAGGGGTGATGCATGTTTTTATATAGAAAACATGGCTTACTAATGCTTAAATTCCACCACGTAAGGTGCAGAGGATGTATAACTTCCAAGGATTCCTATCCCGTTTTCAACATTCGAACGTATCTGCACTGGTTCAACGAACGGATTTTCGGCTACACGCTCAGCTGATACAGATGACCTGATGTAGAGATAATAATCAGTCGAAAGTTCCTGCAAATAGATAAGGTAAACGGTCTTTTCAGGGTTATGAGCTTTTCTGTTTTTATCGTAATAAAAATGATTTTGTACAATTTCGTCAGAAAATTTTAATTCATACTCTTGTCCGTTGATTAGATCATCTGAAAATGTGTCGTAGAAGTAGGTTTTTTCATCATCTTCAAAGATACTTTCCCAATCTCCCACTTGGTTGCTATTTTCAAAAACAATATCTTCAAAATGGGTTATTTGCTCTTCGTGATATCCCCTATCATCCCAGAATCCGCTCAGCTGGTTCATTTTTTCATAATAAGTTCTTTTTTTGACTATCAGTCGGTAGTAGTTTTTTTCATCACCGTTGTCTTTGAATTTCATTTTAAATTTTATATTTTTCAGTCTATATTCTCCAACAGTATCTTCTTCAAGTTGCTCTAAACTTGACTTTTCCATTTGATAGCTTATAATTGTTGTAGAAACGGTGTCCACGTTCAGTACAATCGGTTTAATTGGCAGTTTCGTGGTGGCTGTAACGGCGGGCAGTCCCGGAGTGCTCGCTTCAATTTTTATTTCATCGCCGGCAGAAACTTTGTAAGCGGAACCATACGTGCCTGCCGGTGAAAGTTTCATCAATTTTTCTTTGTATTTTCCGTTTACTATGAGCTTTATATCAGCATTTTCAATGTGTTTCATGCTGTTGTCATCACTTAAGAAAAATCGGGATTCGGTAACTTCCATCGTGATGGTGGAATCTGCAGCAATAATGCTGTTTACCACCAGCATGGGTGCGGTTTTTTCACCTTTGAATTCGATGACTTTTTCACAGCTTGCGGTCATTAAAACCACCAACAGAATATATATTATTTTTTTCATGATGCTTATTTTATCAAAATTTATACGAATAACTTACTGATGGGATAATCGGGAACAATGTAACTTGCTTCAAGACGCTTTTGGAATTAAATTCTCCAGTGTTTTCATCGTAACTACCTTCTGATGAAGGGTAAATCATAAACGGATTTTTTTGGTTGTAAAGATTATATACGCTGATATTCCATGTGCGGGTTCCCCGTTTTTTCTTTTTGTGGAAATTCACTCCGATGTCTGCCCTGTGATAGCTGTTGAATCGGTAGTTATTTCTTGAGCTGATGTGGGTCAGCTCATGCGGTAAATAACCGTTGTGGTCAGGAATATCTGCGGATTTATACTCATAAAATCCGAGGGTAGCCGTATTGCCAGTGGCAAAAACCCAAGTGCCTGAAAGGTCTATTTTTTCTGAAAACTTATGGGTTACGGTAAAGCTTACGTCGTGTCGGCGGTCGTATTTTGCAGGAAAAATTTTCCCAAAATTCAGCGTTTCTCCCGGACGATCAAAAAGCCGTTCCGTTTTTGACCAGGTGTAGCCGAGCCATCCCGTGGTGTTCCCGAACGAGCGCTGAGCCAAGAACTCCACTCCGTACGACCATCCTTTGCCTGAAACCACTTTTTCTTCCCAGCCGGAGGAACTTCCCATAAACGAAGCGCCGTCTTTGTATTCAAGCAAATTATCCATTGTTTTGAAATAACCTTCCAGCGAGAAATCAACGATGTTGTTCAAATTATAAAAAGCCCCCACAGCGTACTGGTGCGACTGCATCGGTTTCACACGCCGAGTTGCCGGCACCCAAAGGTCGGTGGGCAGGCTGATGCTGTTGTTCGAAAGGAGGTGGATGTACTGGCTCATGCGGGCATATCCGACTTTGAATGAGAGTTTATCGTTGGCAAGAAATCGAAGTCCCACCCGAGGTTCCAACGAAGTATAGGTTTCATCTTGAATGCGATAGACTGAAAAATGAAGTCCGGCATTGAGTTTCATCCAATCCGTAATGGTAATGTTGTCTTCTAAATAGGTGATAAATTCGTGGGCGTAAATGTTTTTTCCGCCGATGATGGTGTCGATTTTCGTATCTGTGTCAAATTCATCTCCTTTGGCAACGATGGACGAAACATCTGGACGGAAAGTGTGGTAGGTGTAGTTTGTACCAAATTTTATGTCGTGTACCGTGGTGGGCGAGTAGTCGAAATCAGTTCGTACCGACCAATCGTCAATACCCGACCGATAATCCATTCTCATTTCGCCTGTGGTTATTGTCGGCGGGTCTTCTTGTTTATCTGTTGATTCACTTTCGTATCCAATCTTCATTTTAGATCGATAGCGAGTGTGGGAACCCGTGATATTCATAAATAACTTATTGGTAACAAGATGGTTCCATCTCAGTGCCATCAGCGTATTTCCCCAGTCCCAGCCCATGTTCATCCATTCTGAAGCTTGATAGCTTTCCAAGTCAAGCTCTTTGGTTCTGTACTTGGCATACACGGCGTCATCTCCTTTGTAAGCGCTGAAAAAAAGTTTGTCCTTGTCGGAAAATTTGTGCGTCAGTTTGGCGTTCAAATCATAGAAATAGTAACCTGTGGTTACTTTGGTCTCGTTGTCTTCATTTTCCATTTTATTGTAATATTTTATTAGCGGCTGCGCTAAAATATCCATGTATGTACGTCGGGCAGAAATGTTGAAGGTGGTTTTTTCTTTCCAAATTGGTCCTTCGAGATTAATTTTTGAAGAAATAAGTCCGATGCTTATGTTTCCGTGATAATTTTTGTCGTCGCCGTCATTCATCCGCACGTCCACCACTGATGAGAGCCGTCCGCCAAACCGAGCCGGAAAGCTTCCTTTATAGAGCGTTACGTTTTTCACGGCATCGGTATTAAATGCCGAGAAAAAACCGAACATGTGATTGACATTATACATGGGAATGCCGTCCAGCAGAATCAAGTTTTGGTCGGGTCCGCCGCCACGCACGTACAAACCCGCTGAGCCTTCCGTTCCGGATTGCACGCCGGGCAGAAGTTGCAATGCCTTTATTAAATCATTTTCACCAAAAAGGGTAGGGATATTTTTGATTTGCTCAACCGGTACTTCGATGGCACTCATCTGCGAACCTTGCACACCCAGCTCATTCCTACGTCCGATAACGGTTACTTCTTTCAGTGCGCCACTTGCCGATAACTTCACGTTGATTACCGTGTCCTTTGTCAGATTTAATTCCATTAATTTTGGCGCAAATCCTACGTAACTGTAATTCAAGCTTACACTGCCTGTCGGAAGCGTGATGGAATAGTACCCGAAATTGTTAGTTACTGTACCCTTGTTCGAAAAGTTTTCAAAAATCGATGCACTAATTAGTGTTTCGCCATTTGATTCGTCTGTGATGAAACCGCTGACAGTGTAGCGTTGTCCATGAACGGCAGATAATAATAGGATAGAAAAAAATAATGTAAAAAATAAATGTTTCATTGAGTGTTACATGTAACCGATAATATTGTGTGCAAATTTAAATAAATATGCGCTATATTTTATTAAAAAGCTATTAAAAAAACATCGTTTGATAGTATGACGGATTCTTGTAGTACTTCGCAACATTGGGCTTTAAGTTTTAGCTTTATTTAACATATGAGGTGTTGGTAAAAAAAACCCTTGCGTGGCCACGCAAGGGTACAAACAGATACATAATTAAGGTTTGGGGGTTAGATCTATTTGATTTAATTATTGTTGATTATTTAATTTTGATTTAGCTTTTTCAGCTTTTCGCTTTGCCTTTATAGCTTTTTTTTGAGCTTTCTCAGCTTTCTTTTGGACTTTAGCTGCTTCTGCGTCAGCTTTCTTTTGAGCTTTTGCAGCATCTTTCTCAGCTTTTAAACGAGCTTTTTCTGCATCTTGATTAGCTTTGTCAATTTTTTTCTGTGCTTTCTCAGCAACCTTGGCTGCTTTTTCTGCTTCTTTAGCCGCCTTTTCAACCGCTTTTTCCTTTTCTTTTTGAGCCTTAGCATTGGCTTCGTCTATTTTTTGTTGTGCTTTTTCGGCTTCAGCTTGCGCTTTTTCAGCTTGCTTAGCAGCAGTTTCATGTTGTTTGTCAATTTTTTCTTGCGCTTTCTTAGCTTTTTTAGTTGCTTTTTCGGCGGCTTGCTCTGCCTTTTCTATCTCTTTTTGTGCTTTTTCGGCATTTCTTTGGTCTTCTTCAGCCTTTTTTTGAAGTTTTTCAGCTTCTTCCAATTTTTGTTTTTGTTCTTTCAGATAAGCATTTTGTGCTGCCTTAATCTGTTTATTGAATGCTTCGCGATGTTCTACATTCTTGTGATATGGCGGCGTGTTGCCCTTCATCTCTATTTCGAGTTGTTTTTCATTGCTGAAATCAATATCTCTATATTTTTCAGGCACTTCAGGACTGTTGTTCCACTCTCCGTTATTTTCAAAAATATAAACACCTTTTTCTAAATCATAATACATGTTTTGCTCAGGAAGAAAAATGTGTGTCGTTTTAGCGCGATATCCTTTCGCAGGTGCCCAAGGCGGCGGAACCGCTCCAAGGTTGGTTGGTACCATAAAAATAGCTGCAAAAGCAATTGTTAGTGTAAAAATATAATGTTTAGTTTTCATTGTATTTGTTAAAAATTGGTTCGAAACTGCTTGCACAAATTTGATGCCAATCTTTATAAATTGGTCTGTGAAAGTTGTATAATCTGTTTTTAAGTATTGAATAGCTGGATGTTATAGTGAGGTGTCGAGAAAATAAGATAAACCCCGTTTTTGATAAATGTAGCAATTTAGGGCATGTAGTATTGAATAATCAATAAACATTAATCTACCAATATCTATTTAACGCTAAAATGTTAAAAAAACTCCAAAAAATGTTGTTTTTTGGAGTACTCCAGAGAAGCTCCGATAATAGTGGGAATATCTAGAGTACTCCGAAGAAGTCTCAAAAGCAACGAAGAATATCGGAACTTATAAATTCCACTTTTTCAGTTCTTCCATTGCTTTATGTGCCGTCATATCAATCGAAACAGGTACTACGGATACATAGCCGTTTGCCAGCACCCATTCATCTGTATCTTTAGCTGTCGGTTCAAAGTTTTCAAAGAATCCGGTGAGCCAGTAGTAGTCTTTGCCGTGTGGGTTGGTGCGTTTTTCAAATTCCCGAGTCCACTGTCCGCGGCATTGACGCACGATTTGAACCCCCTTTATTGGTCCGATTGGGGCATTTACGTTTAGGCAAACCTTTTCAGGCAGTCCGTGATGTAATGTTTTTTCTGCAATTTTTGAAAGTATTGGTTCAAGGTAGGAAAAATCGGCTTGCATCGAATGGTCGGATAGTGAAAATCCAATAGACGGCACCCCGTGCAAACAACCTTCTAACGTAGCGCCCATGGTACCGGAATAAATCACATTGACGGATGCGTTGGAGCCGTGGTTAACGCCGGATACGACTAAATCCGGTTTTCGTTCAGCCAAGTCATCAATGGCTAATTTAACACAGTCAGCCGGTGTTCCGTTGCAAGAATAGCGGGTCAAACCTAATTTTTTTTCAATCAGTTGGGCATGAATGGGGTTGTTTACGGTTACAGCACTTGATTGACCGGACCGAGGCACATCGGGGGCTACGACCAAGACATCGCCCAATTTCATCATTTGTTTTATCAATGTTAAAATTCCGGGTGCATTCACTCCGTCATCATTCGTTACTAATATGTAAGGTTTCATAGGATAGTTCTTAATTTTTAGTTTATTTTATCGTTTTACTTTCCATACAGTGAGTGTTAAAAAAATCACACCCGTTACTACGAAATAAATCACATCTCGGCTGTCAACCACACCACGACTCATAGATGCGTAATGTGCTCGAATACCAAGGTTTTCGATGAATTGTATTTTTTTCCCACCGGTGAAAAAGGCAGTGAGTAAGTCAAATCCATAATATAAGAAAAAACATAGCACTAACGCAGTAATAAAAGCTATGATTTGGTTTTTTGATAGGGAAGAGGTAAAAGTTCCGATAGCGGTGTATATAGATGCTAAGAAAATCAAGCCGATGAATGACCCCCAAAATTGTCCGATATCCACATTTCCCTGAGGTTCAGCCATAAAAGACACTGAGATAAAGTAAATTGCAGTAGGGAGCAATGCCAGCAGCACTACGATGGTACCGGCAAAGTACTTTCCGAGTACAATTTGCCATTCGGTAATTGGTTTGGTGACGAGAAGTTCCCATGTGCCTGTTTGTTTTTCTTCGGCAAAAAGCCGCATCGTAACAGCCGGACAGAGAAAGAGAAAAAGCCAGGGGGCAAGGTAAAATAGACCGTCCACATTGGCGTAGCCGGCATCTAACACATTGAATTGTCCGGGGATAACCCACAAAAACAGTCCGGTGAGAAGTAGAAATAGGCCGATTACAATATAACCGACAGCACTGCTGAAAAACGCTCTAAGTTCTTTTTTGAGAATGGGAAGCATCTGATTTTTTTGAAGTGTCAAAGATAAAGAAAATATACCGATAAATCAATGCGTTTAATAAATAACCGATAGCGCCAAACAGCAGAACACTTAAACTATTACCGTTTCTGCCGGTTTATTGTAATCCAGTGCATCAAGTATTAATGGGATGTCTTGTTCATCCACTTCGTTTTCAACCAATAATTCTTTGTTTTGTTTAAATAATTTTACAAACGTATCCCAGTCGTTTTCGAGCATAAAGAGTGCCTTGTTGTAATTTTTCTTTGCTTCCTGATTTTTATTCATACACCACTCAATATGTCCGGCAATCATAAAATCGTACGCAAAAAGTTCGTTGTTTTCGAGCAGAATTGAAGTGAAATAATGTGCTTGAGCCAGATTTTTAGCTTTGAAAGATGTTAAAATCATCGCACGTAGCACACGTTGGTTGTTGGGGTAATCATTTTGAATTTCAGTTATACTGCTGAGTGCTTCGTCATGCTGTTTCAGTTCCATCAAGCAATTTACAATTTGCAACCTGACGGATAGGTTTTCAGGTTTGATGTGGTGGGCGTGTCGATAGGCTTTAAGTGCATTTTCAGCATCACCCGTCAGTTTGTAGCACATGGCTGTTTTCCGGATGGTCCAAAAATCATCCGGCTGTATTAAATCGGCTTTTTTGTAAGCCTTCAACGCTTTGAAGAGTTGAGATGTCTGTTGGTAAGCGTAGCCAATTTTCTGGTATAAAACGGCCGATGGCTTATCTTCTTGTTCTATTTCTTCGAATAATTCAAGTGCCTGGGGATAAAGTTTTTTAATGAAATAGTATTCGGCTATATTTAATTTTAGCTCATCGTCAACAGAAAGTAAATCAAATAGATACGTTTTGTGCAGAATGAGCGACATGGAAAACATATCTGTGAAATCGTTTCGGTTCGGATTAAGCTTGAAGAAACGAAATAAATCTTGAATGTAATGTTTTGCAACGGCTTTTGCGTGAACTTGAGGCGAATAAAGTGTTTCTTCTTTCTTTATTTCTTCCATTTGTTCGGCAGCTTGGCTAAATGATTTCTTCATCAGATTACGCTGCATATCAGGCATTTGTAATACGCTCATGCAGAAAGAATAACGGTCTGAATTGCACATGATGTTGGAATTCAGAAAAGCGGTAATTAACGATTTTTCATTCGATTGAAATAACTTATTAACAGCAGAGTGGTTCGGGTCAAAAGGAAGAAACCAATTGGAAAATTCACTAAAGAACGGAAATGATTTTAGCATAGAAAATGTGCTCATATATACATCAGCACCACTCATTTCCATTTCGGCAAATTCCTGAATTTTATCAGATGCTCCGCTCTTTTCTATCATTTCCTGCCATTCCGGATTTATTTCGCCCCATTCGTCCGTGCTCAGCAAGTTTTCATCGGTCAGCCCTTTTTCCATCATCGGGCGGAGTTTCATCAGTTCGGGAAAAATTTCTTCCTGCAGTTTCTTTGAAATTTGCTCTGTTTCCGTTGTAGCAATAATTTGAATAATTATGTTTTGAAGGCTCTCGGCTGTAGATTCATTATCTGTCATGAGAATCAATCGATTACGTATTGTCGGGAAATAGGGAATGAATCGGTTGTATTTTGCCAAAACGAAGCAAAGACCTACCAGTGCCCGTTGTCTTGTGAAAACATCATTGCTCTTACATGCATCAAGTAACATTTGTACTTTGCTTTCATCAAATGTCCGCCAGATATTTAGCGTAAGTGCCGACACAACCATGCCCTTTGCAATCGAGTCCTTGTAGTCGTCATTTATAATGAAGTTAAAAATACTTAAGAATCTCGAAGCATCATACGTTGGTTTTAGCCAGAAATAATTGAAAAGAAAACGTACGGCATTCTCAAAATTAACTTCAATTTGCTCAAATTGTTTTTCATCATCAACATTAGCTTCTATTAGCACTTCTTTTTTATCCGAACGATTAAGAGATAGTAAAACTTTTTCAACAGTTAATTGTGGAGTAAAAGGAAAATATCTTTTTTGAAGAAATTCAAAGTTGTTAGAATCGCGTGTGAGAAGCTCTTCCCTAATTTGCGAAGCTATAATAAAAAGCTGGGCAATAAGTTTATTGTAAATCGATTTTCTTTCTGGATCATTGACGCCGTCTATGAAGTATTGAAGCATGTATTTGTAGCTGGTCTGGATGTTGTGCAGACTTTCTCGATGCGGTGCTGATTGCAATTCGTTGTTTAGAGTATTTGTTTGCTCAAATGCATTTTTCAACCTTCCGCGTGAGAGGTATGTTACTATTTGTTTATATGTGTTGTGTATTTGATTTGGTGTCATCATTTGTTATTTATATCAAAGGAATCAGCGCACACAAAAAGATAACTTTTCATTTATTCTGCTATCCATATTTGCTCGTCCTTTGCAGTTTTTCCATGTCAATGATTTTTATTTTCCGCCCGTCTAACGCAATTATTCCTTCATTGGCGAAGATTGCTAGTGTACGGATGGCGTTGGAAGTGGTCATGTTGGAGAGGTTAGCCAAATCTTCTCTAGCGAGGTAGATGCTAATAGTTGCTCCATCTTCTTCCAAACCATAATTCTCAATTAAAGCGCACAAAGCTCCTGCCAATCTTCCGCGAATGTGTTTTTGTGTCAAATTGACAGTTCTTGCATCAGATTTAGCCAGATCAAAGGCTAATTCTTCCAAAAACCGATAACAAAATGCATTGTTGTTTTTAAGAATAGAGATAAAATGTTCGGCACAAATGGAATATACCATTGATTCTTCAAATGAAGTTACGGTAGTGCTGTTTGGTTCATTAGCAATAATGGCACGAAAACCAAAATGTTCACCAGGTTTGAGTATCCTGACTATTTGTATGCGGTTGTTGGTTCCCATTTTACTTACCTTAACATTCCCACTTGCTAAAATCATCAGATGTGTTGGTTTATCTCCTTCACGCTGAATTACTTCATTTTTCTTGAAATGCTGAACAGAAAGGGTGTTTTTGATGAAATTTCGCTCATCGGGTGTCAAAATATCCCAAAAAGTAAGTACATCTTCAACGGGTATTAAATCTATATTTTCGTTATTGTCCATGGATAAGTTAAAAACTGTGTTTTATAACTATGTTTTATAGCACAAATTTACAACAAAAAAAATTAATAAAACAAAAAACATCAGAATTTTTGAAATAATTGTTGTACAAATACTTCGTTTTTAGTAGCAGAAGGTAGATTTAAAATTGATAACTTTTTTGAGAAAATTTGAATGAAATTAATTACCTTTGTGAAGTAAGAAAAAAATTGAAATAATGAAAAAGATTTTCACATCTATCTGCCTATTTGTGGTATTTATTACATTTGCAAATGCCCAACAAATTTCACTGTCTGAATCAACAAAATTCAGCCTGCTAACTTGCGGTCCCGGCCCCCTTGCTTACGAGAAATTTGGTCATACTGCCATCCGTGTTTTTGATGAATCCCAAGATTTAGATGTGATTGCCAATTGGGGAATTTTTAATTTTGATCAACCCGGATTTTATGTTAAATTTGTAAGAGGTTACACCTATTACATGCTTGGTATCCATGAAACTTCCTATTTTTTGGAAGGTTACAGAATAAGAAATTCAAGTGTAACGGAGCAGGTATTGAATCTTACGCAGGATGAAAAACAACGTTTACTTGATGCAATTTTAGTTAACTACCGACCAGAGAACAGAGAATATCTTTATAACTTTGTATTTGATAATTGTGCCACTCGTCCTCATGAGCTATTAGTGCGGGTTATAAAACCGAAAAGGGTAGAACTGACCAACGGAATTGAACCGAAAACGTTTAGAGACTGGGTAAGAGAGTACACCGGGAAACATAGTTGGTTGCAGTTTGGGATAGACTTGGTTTTTGGTAAGGAAGCGGACAAAATTGCTACCCCACTTCATGCAATGTTTCTGCCCGAAGTGCTTTACCGAGAATATAAAGATGCGAAGATAATTGATGAATCTGCTGAACGAATTCCTTTAGTTTCTGCAGAAAGCATCCTTGTGAAAGCGAAGAATGAACCTAAAGAAATAACTTTCTATCCACTTCCTTTTATTACTACGTTGCTTTTGTTTATAGTTGGAATTTTGATAACTTATTTTGAAAATAAAAAGAAAAAACATTACAGGGCTTTTGATGTCGTTTTGTTCTCATTAACAGGAATTGCCGGACTGATAATTTTCTATTTAGCGGTTTTTTCTATACATCCGCTCGTAAAATCCAACTATAATTTGCTTTGGTGTAATCCGTTGAACTTACTGGCTGTTGTTTTTATATTTGTAAAAAAAGCAGATT
>JAAYSS010000066.1 GCA_012518275.1 Bacteroidales bacterium | reverse complement strand
GTATGCATACCGGATTCTATTAACTCAAATAATGCTGCGTCGGTTGACTTGAATACAACTGCTGCAAAAACAAGCGGGGAAATGATTCCGGCAAACTTATTACAGATGCCCATGATACTCATTCGGCGAGCTGCACTGTCAATAGGACCGATAATCGTAACTAAAGGATTGGCGGCTGTTTGAAGAATGGCAAGCCCCGTTCCGATGGAGAATAGCCCTATCAAAAATATAAAATACTCGCGTGTTAGTGCTGCCGGAACAAAAGTAAAAGCACCTAACGACATAAACATATAACCGACTAAAATACCTTTTTTGAATCCCAACTTCTTCAATAGAATGCCGGAAGGAATCGCCATAACAAAATAAGCTATATAAAATGCGAGTGTTACAAAATAAGATTGAAAGTGGTTTAATTCACAGGAAATCTTAAAATAAGGAATTAGGATGGCATTGACCCATGAAACAAATCCAAATACAAAAAACATACTGGCCAAAATGGCAATGGACTTGTACAACGTCGGTTTGTCAACCTGCTGAGTGTTTGTGTTTACTTGGCTCATATTTTTAATGGTTTATTTTAAAAATAAATTATAAATTTTCTTTCAAGAAATTGACAAACACAAAATTATCCTTTCTTGCGCTATAAGGAGACGTTAATTACGCAAACTTATCTTCAAAAAACGCAAAAAATGCTATCGAGACCTTATTTCCTAGATTTATTCTTGTTTCGCTTACGATATTCAGTAGGTGTGATGCCCTTTATTCTCTTGAAAACTCGTGAGATATTTTTACTATCATTAAATCCACACTCTAAAGCAATATCAAATAACGAGCGGTCTGTATTAACCAAGAGTTTTGCGAAATGATCAACCCGACATTTTAACAAAAACTGATAAATAGTTGTTCCAAGCTCTTTTTTGAACTTTAACTCTAAATTTCTTCTGGAAAGAGGTACTAATTGAGTTAATGCATCAATCGATAAATCAGTATGGAAATTCTCTTCAATATGCTGCACTACAGTTAAAATATATTTATTCTCAATATTGTATTTATCTGTTGATTTTCGTTCTTCAACTTTTATCGGATCAATGACAATATTAAATGGTATGCTTTTATTCTCTCTGATTTGCTTATGAATTAATCGCCCTGCTTCATATCCTCCTTTTTCTACTTCGAGCACAATAGAGGATATAGGTGGATCAGACAAATTGCAAATCAACTCATCATTATCAACACCCATTAGGGATATTTCATCGGGAATATTTATATTATTTATTTTGCAAATTTCAGATACCTCCAGTGCAAACCGATCATCACATGCAAAAAGTGCAATTGGTTTAGGAAGCGAAGTGAGCCAACCATCGAGTTTGATATGGTTATTCCCCCATTCATTTTCGTTCAGTCGATCCGATTCAAAATAAAAGTAGTTGCCACCTACTTTCTGTATCTCCTCCATATAACCCTCAGCTCTTTCTCTCGACCATAACACTCCTTTGTTCCCGTAAAAAGCAAAGTTCTTGAATTTTTTTTCAATAAAATAACGTGCAGCCATCCTACCCGTGCCGACATAGTCTCCAGTAAGGTTAGAAAAATAATCGCTTCTCTTTTTGTAATTTTGCAAAATAATGGGAATATTCAGATCTCTTAATAAATTACTACCTTCATGATCCCACTGAGCAATAATTGCATCCGGTTTTCTTTCTTTAACCCATTCAATTACACCTTGTTTTCCATGAAGCATTTTATAATAGGACGGAAGACGATAAAAAATCCATGGACCGTTTTCCTGAGAGTATTGAACCAGCCCTCTCAATAATTTTCGGCTAAACTCACTCGAATAATCGATTAAAAGTAGAATTTTTATCATTTTGGTAAGCGTTTATTTACGCAAAAATAGTTTTTTAATTGAATAAAAAAAATTTAAAAATAAATAATAACCTAAAATTTGCACTTACAACTAGACAAAATAATTTGCATCAGCATCTACAGACAGGAAACTTCATAACACAAACCATCCACCTAAAAATTCAAAAATAAATTATTCTATTTTTAGAAGTTATATTTACAATAATTCCAAAGGGTTTGCTCCTTGTGAAAAAAATATTTTAGTTAACTGGCTCGAGGACTGAAAGGAAATGAGTGCACACAAGAAAAAACTCAGAAACAATAAATTGAAAGGATAAAAACACTACTTAAATTTTTGAAAAATCAATACATTCTCAAAACCATCGGGTGTTTTGAGCCAGTTTCGAAGGTAACCGTTTTGTTCGTAATTGGTTTCAAAGAGTTTTCGGCTGATTAAATTATTTTCAGCCACAAGAGCATACAGTTGATTTATTTTCAGGAAGTTAAAAACATAGTTTTCCACCAGCGGCAAACTTTGCGAAGCATAACCATTACCTTGAAATTTCTCAGCCACAAAAACTCCCAGCGCCACCCGACTGTGATGAAAATCAAAATCGAACAAATCAATCGTGCCGACCGTTTGTCCTGAAATTTTGTCAAATACCATAAGGCGTAGTGTCCCGTCGGAATAAATATCATTTTTAGCTTGTGAAATATATTCCTTCAATTGAAACTTAGAATAGGGTGCGCGCGTATTTCCAGTAATCCAAAGCGATGAGTCGTTTTCCCACTCATAAAGCAATTCCAAGTCTTCCGGCTCCAAAGCCCTTAAACGGATATTTTCTGATTCTAAAAAACGCATAACTAATCAAATGAAAGATAAGGCTCTAATTTCACCCAATCTTCCTCCGTAAACTCCTCTAAATGTTTTAGTTGACGGATATTATTCAGTTTTACTTTCTTACGCCGATATTCATAAATTGCTTTTGCCCGCTGAAACGTTTTGATGTACGGATGTCTTTTCAATTTTTCGATACTGGCTTTATTTACATTTATTTTTATTATTTGAGAATCGTCAATCGAAATATATGGACTTGCTTTTTCAAACGTCTCATCAGTCATTCCATATACCTCTTTCAGTTGTTCCACCGAATAGTATCCTCCCAATATCCTACGATACCCCACTATCCTACGAGCAAACACAGTACCAATTCCACGAATTTGCTTCAACAAAGCCGTATCCGCCGAGTTTAATTCAATAATTTCATCAGTCTTAAATTGCACCTGTCGGGATGGTTTGGCGTCTTCCAAAGGATCTATAACAGACTCTTTTCCAATTGGTTTATGCACATCCTCAGTTACTGGTATTTGAATATACGGTTTCAGCTCTTCAAATTTCTTCGGTGAAATCCCATATATTCTCGAGAAAGATTCTGCATTCCTAAAACTACCGCCTTTTGCCCTATATTTCAATATGTTTCGAGCCACATACGGTCTTAATCCCAACTTGACAAATGTCGCAGAATCGGCCGTATTCGGATTAAAAGCAAACAATTCATATTTCGTTTCAAACGACTTTGACTTCTTCGGATATGCTCGATATTCAAATGGATAAAAATACCTTTCTCTTTGCTGCTTTCTTTCCTTTTCTATCAAACTGGCTTTAAATTCTTCTGCTTCGCGTAAAAAATCAGCTCCACTTTCCATTTCTCTTTCCTTCATAAATAAAGGCATGAAAATGGTTACCAAAAAGGCTAACAAAATCAACGTTATCAGAACTAAAATTCCGATTCGCTGACTTTTGTTGAAGTAAAAGAATTGCTTCCACATAGTTGGTTGAATAGAAAATTAATTAAATAGCTGAATGGTTAAGTGAGCACAAACCATTCGACCATTCGATCACTCAACCATTCAAGCAATTACCCCATCAATACGCTCTTGCAAACACCACGCGTTGAGCTGACGGTTTGCCGGTTACCATGCAAACACCCGGCGTTTTGTCGCCATTAAGCGGGATACAACGAATAGTCGCCTTGGTTTCTTCCTTGATTTTCTCCTCGGTTTCGGGCGTTCCGTCCCAATGACAGAGCAGAAAACCACCTTTTTCAATTTCCACCTTAAACTCATCGTATGAATCAACTTCTCTCGTCATAGAAGCTCGATAATCCAACGCTTTTTGGAAAATATTGGCTTGAATTTCTTTCAGCAAGTTTTGAATGTATTCCTCGATACCTTCCATGGAAACGATTTCTTTGGTCAATGTGTCGCGTCGAGCAACTTCAACCGTGCCATTTTCAAGGTCGCGAGCGCCAATCGCCAAGCGCACGGGAACGCCTTTCAGCTCGTATTCAGCAAATTTCCAACCCGGTTTTTTTTGGTCGTTATCATCATACTTCACAGAAATTCCTAGCGCTCTCAGTTTGGTAACAATTTCATTCACTTTTTCAGAAACAGCCCGAAATTGTTCCTCATTTCTATAAATCGGAACGATAACCACCTGATACGGTGCGAGATTTGGTGGTAGCACCAAGCCGTTGTCATCTGAATGAGTCATGATGAGCGCCCCCATCAAGCGAGTAGAAACGCCCCAAGAAGTTGCCCATACGTGTTCCTGCTGATTTTCTTTATTGACAAAAGTAACATCAAACGCCTTGGCAAAATTCTGCCCCAAGAAGTGCGATGTACCTGCCTGCAAAGCTTTTCCATCCTGCATCAATGCTTCAATACAGTAGGTTTCGATAGCTCCCGCAAACCGTTCACTTGCCGATTTCAACCCGCGTAACACAGGTACAGCCATAAAGTTTTCGGCAAAATCAGCATAAACATGAAGCATTTTCTCAGCTTCTTCTATCGCTTCTTTTTCGGTGGCATGTGCTGTATGTCCTTCTTGCCAAAGGAATTCCGCCGTGCGCAAAAACAGACGAGTACGCATTTCCCAACGCACCACATTTGCCCACTGATTGATTAAAATCGGCAAATCGCGGTAGGACTGAATCCAATTTCGATACGTATTCCAAATAATGGTTTCGGATGTGGGGCGCACAATCAATTCTTCTTCCAGCTTTGCCTCCGGATCAACTATCAATCCAAGACCGTCCGGGTCTTGTTTCAGCCTGTGGTGCGTTACCACAGCACATTCCTTGGCAAATCCTTCCACGTGTTCGGCTTCTTTGCTCAAAAATGATTTCGGGATAAACAATGGAAAATAGGCGTTCACGTGCCCCGTTTCTTTGAACATTCGATCAAGTTCTGCCTGCATTTTTTCCCAAATGGCATATCCATAGGGTTTTATCACCATACATCCACGCACAGCAGAATTTTCCGCCAAGTCAGCTTTTATTACCAAGTCGTTGTACCACTGCGAGTAATCCACATCTCGCGAAGTGAGCTCCTTTATTTCTTTTTTCATATTTTACAAGTTATCACGAATTTTACTTCTTTAAAGAAGTACAAAGATACGAATTTATAAAAAATTTCTCAGATCATTCAAAATTCTATCAAAATTTCTTACTCGAACCGAATCGCCTTACTAATCTCCTCGTAGCTATCAAAAACCCTATCGGCACCGGCTTCCAGCAGGATTTCGTGTGTTAGTGACGTAGTAAGTCCAAAAACAACACATCCGGCAGATTTTCCTGAAATTACACCACTTACAGAATCTTCAATGATAAGTGTAGTCTCTTTTTCACCTTTCGTTCGCTCCAAACCGAGAAGATACGGTGCAGGTTTGGGTTTATGCTCGGTCGTGTCATCTTCGCAAACGACAATGTCAAAATAATTCTGAAAAGGAAAAATTTTACTTACCGTTTTCAACGTTTCAGCTGATGACGAAGTTACGATGGCTCGTGGAATGTCGTTTTTAATAACTCGGTCGATAAAATCGAGAAAACCGTCAACCGGTTTAAGTTCTTTAATTATTTGCTCGAAAATCTTATTCTTCTGGTCCAACAAATAATCCAGTTCGAAACTGTCATTTATATGTTCGATGACATATTCATAAAACAAAGAATCACTTTTACCCACGTATTGATTTAGCAAATCATTCGGAAAACTAATACCGTGATTATGCAAAACTCCTCCTAAAGCCCTTAAATGAAGACTTTCAGAGTCCACTACTATTCCATCAAAATCAAAAAGAATTGTTTTTACTAACATTTTTAAGGGGCTAATAATTTTTTATACCTAATTCGTTTCGGCCCTACATCACCGAGACGCATTTTTTTATTTTCCTCATATTCAGAGTAATTCCCGTCAAACACAAACACCTGCGAGTTACCTTCAAAAGCAATAATATGGGTGCAAATTCGGTCTAAAAACCAGCGGTCGTGGCTAATCACTACAGCACATCCGGCAAAGTTTTCAAGCCCTTCTTCCAAAGCTCTGAGTGTATTTACGTCAATATCGTTGGTCGGTTCGTCAAGAAGAAGCACGTTGGCTTCCGATTTCAGCGTTAATGCCAGATGCAAGCGGTTTCGCTCTCCGCCGGAAAGCACTCCACAAAGTTTTTCTTGATCTGCGCCGGAAAAATTAAACCGCGATAAATAAGCTCGTGCATTAATTTCACGACCACCCACGCGGATAAATTCAGTTCCACCCGAAACGGTCTGGTACACCGTTTTTTTCGGATCAATATCTACGTGAGCTTGGTCCACATAACCGATTTTTACGGTCTCGCCCACCTCGAACGTTCCTTTATCGGGTTTTTCAATTCCCATAATCATACGAAAAAGAGTCGTTTTTCCAGCGCCGTTCGGTCCGATAATTCCTACAATTCCGTTCGGTGGAAGCATGAAATTCAGATCTTCAAAAAGCAACTTATCGCCAAACGCCTTGGATACTCCGACAGCTTCCACCACTTTATTTCCCAGTCGTGGTCCGTTCGGAATGAAAAGTTCTAATCTTTCTTCACGTTCTTTCTGATCTTCATTCAGTAAACGATCATAAGCTTCCAAGCGAGCTTTCCCCTTTGCATGCCGGGCTTTCGGCGCCATTCGTACCCATTCCAGCTCACGCTCCAACGTTTTCCGACGTTTACTTGCCTGCTTTTCTTCCATCGCCATGCGGGTTGTTTTTTGTTCCAGCCAAGACGAATAATTCCCTTTCCACGGGATACCTTCGCCCCTGTCCAACTCCAAAATCCAGCCTGCCACGTTATCCAAAAAATAGCGGTCATGCGTAATGGCAATCACTGTTCCGGCATAATTTTGCAGGTGATGTTCCAACCATTCCACTGATTCAGCATCCAAATGGTTCGTCGGCTCATCAAGAAGCAAAATATCGGGTTGACGAAGCAATAAACGACATAGCGCGACCCTACGACGCTCACCTCCGGAAAGGTTTTTTACCAACGCATCTTCCGGCGGACAGCGAAGTGCATCCATCGCCCTTTCCAGCTTGTTATCAAGGTTCCATGCATCGGCATGATCAAGCAATTCTTGCAGTTCGCCTTGGCGGACAATTAGTTTATCGAAATCGGCATCAGGATCGGCAAATTGCTCATTGATACGGTCAAATTCTGCCAGCAAGCCCACCACTTCCTGTGTGCCTTCCTGCACAATTTCCTTAACAGTTTTGGAATCATCCAATTTCGGTTCCTGTTCCAAATATCCCACTGAATATCCAGGCGAAAAAACCACATTTCCTTCGTAATCTGTTTCCACGCCGGCAATTATTTTCAGCAACGTGGATTTCCCAGACCCATTAAGCCCGATAATCCCGATTTTTGCCCCGTAAAAAAAGGACAAATAGATATTGTTCAAAACTCGTTTGTGGGGCGGATAAGTTTTGGAAACACCCACCATCGAGAAGATAATTTTTTTATCGTCAGACATTTCTTAGTTTACAGTATTTAATTTGTAGATTTTAGCAAAGTTTTGCAATTGAAGCTTTCAGCATCTATCAACAAAGATTTTCCGCAAAGATACGATGAAAAGGAACAATATACAACGTGATTTTGCTACCTTTGCACTTCAAATGAAAAAAACGCTTTTTATCACATTAGGTTCTGCAAGCTTGGCGCTGGGTGTCATCGGGATGTTCTTGCCGGTACTGCCCACCACGCCTTTTTTATTGCTTACCGCCGGACTTTATGCTCGCAGTTCGAACAGGCTGTACAGCTGGCTGATGAATCATAAAATTTTCGGGGATTATATCCGAAATTTCAGGGAAGAGAAAGCGATTCCGCTTCGCGGGAAAGTGATTGCTATTTCTACCATGTGGACTTTTATGCTTTACAGCATCTTCTTTATCGTCAATGAAAAATGGCATTTGCAGGTGCTTCTGGGAAGTATTGCTGTAGCAGTAACGATTTATATTCTTTCTTTCAAGACCAAGAAAAATGAGAGAAACCGCCCAACAAATGATTAAAAATCACTCCATTTTATCTCTAATCATCTGTTTAAGAGCGCAATCACAATCGCATCCGTCTTGTTCAAGCAATCCGCTCCGTTTCAAAATTTTGTATTCTTTCTCAAATCTCTCTGCAAAAACACCTGAACCCAACTCGGTTTCAATCTGCTTCTGAGTCCACCATTTTGTACGATAGACTTCGCCTTCCTGTGGCTGTAAACCTTCTGATTTACAAAGCACAAACAAATGAACGAGCTGATCGCTGAATTTCCCGTGATAAATATATTTGGTTAAAAATAAAAACTTTACAGGCTCAACTTTGTACAGTTTCCAACTGAATTTTTTCAAAGCCATCGTAATTGATTCCGACATTCGCACCTGCCTGCTCAACGATGCATCCCAGCACAAAGGGTCGGTATAGTCATCCGGATTTCGCTGTTGAAGAAATAGTTTCCCATTTTCAATAAAATAAAGGCGCACCGAAGGATGCATCAGTCTTTTATCGGTCGTTACACCCGGCTGATAATGCACACTTCCCATAACTCTTCCATTTTCATCCACCACCGGCAGCCAGTCTTCATTCAATAGTCGGTTTCGGACAATAAACACTCGAATTGTTTCATATATCGCAATAAAAAAGACACTCAACGCGTAAGCATATTTTAATAAATTGAGAAGATTTTCCTTATTTTCAGCATTCAAAGCATCAAATATCAAAGTGAGAATAAGGTAGGAAAGCACAATTGCAAAAAGTACTTTGGCTACTCGAAACAGTTCGTTTTCGTTGTTGGACATCGGAAGTTCGTGCGGAAGAGTTTTGGAAGCAATTTTCTCCAACGATGTTTTTTGGAAAATCATAAGTGCAATAAAGAGTAAAAATAAAAATTCATCCACGTAACCAAATATCGGCAAAACATCAGTAGCAACTGTGGAAAGAAGGGCTATCACCAAATAGCAAACTGACAACACACCGTGCCACACAAACATCCGTCGATACATGAAATAGACGTAAAAAACCAATGCAAAAGCAATTGGAAAAGAGATTTTCCAAGCATAGTTCATCCCCCAAAAATCATCTGCTACTATAAATACCAGTGTCGGCAAAAAGTAGAGAATGGGGTTAAAAAACGATTCACTTATTTGCTTTTTGAGATTTTGCATCTATTTAAAATAAACATCCTTGGTCTATTTCAATAAACAAAATAGACCAAGGATAGTTCGATTTTCATTCGGTTAAATGGCTGAGCAAAAATAATTTTTCGCCCTAAATCGATTATCGATTAAACTCCAACAAGCGACTGATGTACTTTCCAATAATGTCAAATTCCAAATTAACGTGCGTTCCCACTTTGATTTGATGGAAATTGGTTTGCTCGTAGGTGTATGGAATGATGGCAACCTTGAATGAATTATCGGTGGGCTCCACTACGGTCAGGCTTACGCCATTGACGGTTACCGAGCCTTTGTCCACAGTCATATAGCCTTTGCGGGCTTTCACGGGGTCAAATTCGTACTCAAAAGTGAAATACCAGCTCCCGTCAGCTTCTTCCACGTTGGTGCAAATCGCGGTTTGATCCACGTGTCCCTGCACGATGTGCCCGTCGAGCCTGCCGTTCATCATCATACTGCGCTCCAGATTTACTTTGTCGCCCACTTTCAGCTTCCCGAGATTGGAAAGATTTAACGTCTCTTTGATGGCTGTGACGGTGTAGGTATCGTCCGTTTTTTTGACGACCGTCAAGCAAACTCCGTTGTGCGACACACTTTGGTCTATTTTCAATTCATTGACAAATGAACAGGTCATCGTCAAGTGTAAATTTTCTTGTTCTTTTTCTAATGCCACGACTGTCGCGGCTTCTTCTACTATTCCTGAAAACATGATTTAGTTATGAGTTTATTTGTTGAGTAGTATATTTGTGTTTCAAATCAATTAAAACGCTATATTTCAGCCTATTTAATTCTAATTCACTTAAATAAATCCTTCGTTTTTTGCCAAAACGTGGATGGAAAACTCACTTTACTTCCACGGCGGTTCACGTCAAGGGCAATATTGGCACCAAGCAGAAGCGGATAATTATCATCTACATGTCCGGCAGAAAAATTGAAACAAACCGGGTAAGTGTAATCTTTTACAGCACCGGCGATAATCTCGTAAATGGTGGCATTCATGTCCGGATCTTCCTCAGTATCCGAAAACTGCCCGACAATCAGCCCTGAGATTTGTGACAGCGCACCGCTGATGCGAAGATTCTGCATCATCCGATCTATCTGATACGGCTTTTCTCCCACATCTTCAATAAAAAGAATAGCATCTTGATATGGCAAATCAAACGGCGTGGAACGCATACCTAGAAACACGGAAAGATTTCCGCCAATAAGTCTTCCTTTTGCTTTTCCAAAGCGATTGTTTGGATTAGCTATGACTTTGTAAGTCGGAAAGTTTCCTTTCAGGATATTCTCCAAAAGCACTAAGGGTTGTGAGTTATTCGGCAATTCGGTCAGCTGCTTTGCCATACCACCATGAATGGAAGTATAGCCTGTTTTCAGCAATGCCTCATGAAGGATTGTTACATCACTAAATCCGATTACCCATTTCGGATTTTCCTGAAAGCGGGTAAAATCTATTTTATCAATGATTTGCGCCAAACCGTATCCTCCTCGGCTACAAAGTATTGCCTTTACATTCGGGTCATCCAGCGCCTGTTGCAAATCGGTATAACGTTCCTTTTCGTTCCCGGCGAAACGCCCGTAAACGGTCCGTGTAAACATCCCTTCGGTTGGTCGATAGCCCCAGTTTACAAGTTGAGATTTTGCACCGTCAATCAACGACGGATCAATGCTACCGGCAGGCGAAATGATCCGAATTTCATCACCGGGTTTCAGAAAGTCTGGAAATTTAGAAGCCATTTTCTTCGTTTTAATCGTTCGGTATTAAGTTTAACGTATTACTTTGAGTGAAAGTTTTTTTCTTTCTTAAAATATTTTTTGCTCCCTTTCTTGCGTGAGCGTTTTCTTTTTCCGAGTTTTCGCCCTCTTTTTTTGTGAGCTTTCGGGTTATACTCCGGCGCTTCACCTAGTTCAGCAGGTACAGGGATTTTATAAATTTCTTTTCCCAAAAATTCTTCTATCTTTTTAAATCGGTACTGCTCATCTGGTGCTACAAGTGTGATAGACATTCCTTCGTCGCCGGCTCGTGCTGTACGCCCGATGCGATGCACGTAATCTTCCACTTCGTAAGGTACTTCAAAGTTAATTATTAGCGTAACATCATCAATATCAATGCCCCGCGAAACGATGTCGGTAGCTATCAGCATATTCACTCGGTTATTTTTGAACTCGTGCATAACGGCATCGCGTTCATTTTGCTCCAAATCGGAATGCATCTCTGCGACAGAAAGTCCCATTTTCCGAAGTGTACGGGTTAATTCTTTGACCTTGATTTTTGCGCCGGAAAAAAGTATGACTTTGTTCGGTGTTTTTTCTGAAAAAAGATGCTTGATAATGCCAAGTTTTTGTCCTTCTTCACAAATGTACGCTGTCTGCATAATCGTTTCGGGCGGTCGTGAAATGGCAATTTTCACTTCTACAGGATCATTTAAGATAGTCTTTGCCAGCTGGCGGATTTTCGGGGGCATCGTAGCAGAAAACATAAGCGTTTGCCTCTCCTTCGGAAGGCGATTAACAATCATCATAATATCATCAAAAAAGCCCATATCCAGCATCCTATCTGCCTCGTCCAGAATGAAATACTTTACCTTTGAAAGGTCAATTTCCGATAGATTCAGGTGCGAAATCAACCGCCCGGGCGTTGCAATTATTACATCTGCCCCTTTCTGCAAACCATTCCGCTGAATATCCCAATCAGCGGCTTCTCCACCGCCATACACCGCCACGGACGACACCGGCACAAAATACGAAAACCCTTCCATTTGTTGATCAGTTTGCTGTACAAGTTCTCTGGTCGGTGACATAATAATGGCATTCACGGCGTTTTCAGCTCGTGGCTCCGTATAAAGATTATTGATGAGCGGAAGTAAAAATGCTGCAGTTTTCCCCGTGCCGGTTTGAGCGCAGGCTATTAAATCTTTTTTCTCTAAAATAACGGGAATTGCATGCTCTTGAACGGGTGTCATCTCTGTAAAATTCATAGCATCCAAGCCATCAAGCACCTCGTCGCAAAGCGGGAGTTCATCAAATCTCATGTAAAGTCAGTATCAATTATTTTTACAAAAGTAATAAATTTTAATGGAAATACCGATATAATAAAAAATTAGAAAGAGCCGTTTGCTTTGCATCTACACAAAGACAAACGGCTCAGACTCACTTTTGGTTTATTCGAGAAAATCGCTTATTCCAATGCCAAACGAACATCGGCGGCAAAAGCTCTCTCACTATTTATCATCAACGGGTTAAAGTCGGCTTCCGTCAATTCCGGAAAATCAACAGCCAGTTGAGATACTTTCAATAAAACGTCTTCAAGGGCTTCAAAATTGATGCTCTTCTCTCCACGAACACCGGCAAGCAGTTTGTAGGTCTTGATTTCTTTAATAATATTGTGAGCATCTTCCTTGCTGAGCGGCGCCAGACGGAATGAGATATCTTTCAAGATTTCCACGTAGATACCGCCCAAGCCGAACATCAACAACGGACCAAATTGAGCATCGCGTTTAAATCCGATAATCAACTCTTTACAGCCTTTCGGAACCATTTCCTGAATCAGGCATCCGCTAATCTCTGCATCGGGGCGCATCTTCGCTGCACGCTCAGTAACTTCTGTATATGTAGCACGCACGGCATCGGCGTCAGCCAATCCAACTTTAACGCCACCCACATCACTCTTATGAGAAATTTGCTCAGATGCAATTTTCAATACAACCGGGAATCCAATTTTTTCCGCAGCGGCAGCCGCTTCATCGGCACTCGTAGCCAGTTCGGAAGCAAGCACAGGCATATCGTAAGCTTTTAGAATTTCTTGTGCTTTGTACTCCACAATTTCTTTATCACCATTCTTCACAGCTTCAGCTATTACTTCGCGAGCTTTATCCAAATCTCTTTCCGGTGTTATGTAATGTTGTTCTTCACTATTTTTGAACTCAACATATTTGTACATGGTTTCAATGCTGTTGATAGCCGGTTCCGGGAAAGTGAAGAACGGTATATCTGCATCGCGGAACATCTGCTCTGCCACCGAAATACGTTCCTTACCCATAAAGCAAGGGAAAATCGGTTTTTTGGATGTCTTAATCAAATCAATCAACCCTTGTGTTATCTCTTCAAGGTCTTTGAACGCAGTAGAGGTAGGTGTGAGGATAACCAATGCAGCATCATACACCTTATCTTCTACCATTTCTTTTACGGCTGCTTTGTATATAGGAGCAGCAGCATCGCCACCAATGTCCATCGGGTTACGGAACGAAGCATAATCCGGTAATGTAGTGCGCAGTTTTTCAATGGTTTCGGGTGATGGCTGAGCCATTTGCAAAACAGTTTTTTCGCAAGCATCGGTAGCCATGATACCCGGACCGCCAGCGTTGGTTATAATAGCTAGATTAGGACCTAACGGAAGCGGAGCTTTAGAAAAAGCTTGTGCCAGGTCAAAGAATTCCGACATTGATTCAGCACGGATTATACCGGTTTGTTTGAAAGCTGCAGAATAGGCATTATCTGCACCCGCAATGGATCCGGTGTGTGATGCGGCAGCTTTGGCACCGGCGGACGAAACACCGCTCTTTACCACAACTACCGGTTTCTTACGAGTTACGGCTTTGGCTTTTTCCATGAATTTTTGTCCGTCGATACTGTTTTCCATATAACCCATAACTACATTTGTATCAGGGTCATCAGCAAGGTAATCCAACACATGACTTTCATTCAAAACAGCTTCATTACCCAAGCTGATAAATTTAGAGAATCCTACTTTTTCACCCAATGCCCAGTCGAGGATAGAGGTGAATAACGCTCCCGACTGTGAAAAACAAGCGATCCTACCAAGCAACGGTTGACCCGGCGCAAAAGTAACATTCACATTGTGGTTCATATTTATCAACCCCAGACAGTTAGGACCTACCAGTGCGACATTATTCTTTTCACACAATTCTTTGATCTGTTTCTCCATTTCCGCACCTTCGCCGCCAACTTCTTTAAAGCCGGCAGTGATGATGATGGCACTCTTAACACCGATAGCAACCAACTCTTCCATTGAACCCAAAACAAATTTGCTGGGGATGGTTAATACAGCCAAATCCAACCCTTGTGGCAATTCAGAGATGTTATGAGTGACCGGTAACCCTAAAATTTCGGTACTCTTAGGATTAACCGGAATGATTTTTCCTTCATATCCGGCATCTATTAAATTCTGGACTACCGTGTTACCAATTTTGCCCGGCTTAGCGGATGCTCCAATAACAGCCACCACATTGGGTGTAAATAGAGCATTAAGATCATACGATGCTGACATAAATAATTGTTTTTAATGTGTGAAGCAGATGTTTACAAATCATGTGATGCTTCACTATAAGTTAATAAATAAATTGAATTTGTTTTTATTTTTTGACGTGTAAAGATACAAAACAAATCTTATCCGTGAAAATAATTTATTGAAGAAAATGTGGCGTCCGCAAACGAATGCAGGATTTTAACAAAATTGCTTGAGTGAGGCAATAAAATATGTTCGTCTAGTAGTTCTTTCTTTCGATGTTTGTTAATGGAATCTGTATTGAACAATTGAACGTGCATGTTTAATTTACAAAACATTTTATGTACCTTTGTAATCGTACTTTACTAATAGCTAAATTTGCACATCAATTTATACATCAACAATACTTATCCCATGAGAATCAATCATTTACTTTATTTTACAGCAATATTGCTTATTGTATCATCATGCAATAAGTCACAAAAATCCACGAACATTTTGAAACAGAACGATTTTCAGACGCCACCTATTGCCGAAGTAATCCCCGATACGCTTGTCAATTTTGGGAAAACGCGCATTGACAACTATTTTTGGATGAAAGACAAAAACAATCCGAAAGTAATTGAATACTTAAATGCTGAAAACGCTTATACCGATTCCGTTATGGGCTCTACAAAGGATTTGCAGCAGAAAATTTACGACGAAATCATCGGTCGGATTAAGGAAGACGATGAAACCTACCCTTCGCTCAGCAACGGCTATTACTACTACACGCGCAGTGAGAAAGGTAAGCAATACCGCACCTATTGCCGAAAGAAAAGTTCCTTGGATTCGCCGGAAGAAATTTTCTTCGATGTCAATAAAATGGCAGCAGGTAAAGCCGCCTATATGTTCGGTGGTTACACCATCAGCCCGGACAATACGAAAGCTGCCTATTTTTATAACGAAACCGGTTCATTCGCCGATTATACCCTTAAAATTAAAGACTTAACCACCGGAAACGATTTAGACTTCTCAGTTAAAGGCGCTACTTCGTTCGCATGGGCAAACGACGGCAAAACCATCTTCTACGGCGTTATAGACCCCATTACGCTACGCCCCTATCAGGTCTATCGCCAAACACTTGGAAGCACATCCAAACAGCTGGTTTACGAAGAAAAAGATGCTCGATTTACCACCGGCGTATCAGGCTCTAAAACTCGTGAATGGATTTTTATTTACAGTGGGAGCTCCACTACATCTGAAGAAAGAATGATTTCAGCGGATAACCCGAACGGAACATTTGAAGTGTTTCTTCCACGCGTTCAAGATGTAGAGTATAGCGTATATCCGCACAAGGAATACTTCTTTATCCGCTATAAAGACAAGGAGAATCTGAATGGAAAAGTGTATCAAGTTGCCAAAGCTAATTTTGCCGACAGAAGTGCCTGGAAAGAAATTATTCCACATAGTAAAGATGTCCGCATCGAAAAATTGAACGTACAAAAAGATTACTTAATTGTAGAAAGCCGAAAAAACGGACTCGCCGAGCTCGAAATACGTAGTTTGAAAGACGGAAAAAGCCAGTTCGTTTCATTCCCCGAACCGGTTTACAACGCTTATTCAAACGGAAATCCGGAGTACGATGCCCCAACTTTCCGCTACAGCTACACGTCCTTGAACCGCCCGACAACGCTGTACGAATACAATTGTGAAACCAATCAATCGACTCAGCTCAAACAGCAGGAAGTTCCATCCGGATTTAATCCCGACGATTATAAAGTGGAAAGAATTTGGGCGGAAGCGTCAGACGGCGTGAAAGTTCCCATTTCCATTGTGTACAAAAAAGGATTGAAGAAAAATGGCACTAACCCTGCCCTGCTCTATGCCTACGGAAGTTACGGCATAAGTATGGATGTCTTTTTCAGCACAAGTTTTTACAGCCTGATTGACAGAGGATTCGTGTTCGGAATAGCTCATATCCGTGGCGGAAGCGACTTGGGCGAACAATGGTATGAAGACGGCAAGCTAATGAATAAGAAAAACACGTTTACCGATTTCATAGCCTGTTCGGAGAAACTGATTGCCGATAAATACACTTCAGCGGATAAACTGGCTGCGATGGGAGGAAGCGCCGGCGGCTTACTGATGGGCGCCGTAACAAATATGCGTCCGGACTTGTACCAAACCATCGTTGCACAAGTGCCGTTTGTTGACGTAGTAAGCACCATGCTTGACGATACGCTGCCGCTAACCACCGGCGAATACGAAGAATGGGGTAACCCGAATGAAGAAGAAGCGTTCAACTACATCCTTTCCTACTCGCCTTATGACAATATCAAAGCGCAAGACTACCCGAACATGCTGATAACCGGCGGGATTAATGACTCGCAAGTGCTCTTTCACGAGCCGACAAAGTACGCGGCGAAACTCCGTGCAATGAAAACCGACAACAATATTCTATTGCTAAAAATGAATATGGACAGCGGACACGGTGGTGCCACCGGCAGATACGACGGCATCAAAGAAACAGCTTTCGAGCTGGCATTTATTTTGAACCGAGTGGGAATCAGTAAGTAATTTTGAATTTATAATCAAGCATTTTATCAATGAACAATAGAACAGCCCTAATATCAGCCTTATTATTTCTTTTCTTATTTTGCAGTTGCGACAGCTTAAAAGCATCTGAGAAACCTGAAAAGGAACGATTTGCACAAGAAAACACCTACTACGATATTTATAAATTCGTTGACGGAGATACTTTCTGGATTACGGACGGCAAAGGAAGAATTGAGAAAATTCGCTTTATCGGAATAGATGCACCTGAACCCCGCAATGTCGGTAAAAAGAAAAAACAACCTTTTGGTGAAGAAGCTTCCGCGTTTGTTAAGAATTACCTGAAAGGAAAGAAAGTGCGACTGGAGTTTGATGTGCAGAAATACGACCGATACCAGAGAACACTGGCTTACTTGTTCATGGAAGACGGCACATTTCTAAACGATTATATTGTGCGCAACGGCTATGCAGTTGTATCCACCTTTCCGCCCAATGTGAAATACCAACATCGGTTTCTGAGAAGCGAGCGATTTGCCCGAGAAAAGAAACTGGGAATGTGGCAATAATGGGTGATGAAACGAGAAGCCTGAAACTCGAAAAGCGAAGTTGTACGAAAGTAAAGCGTTCATTGTTGTATTCAATCCCTTTCGAAAAGTACGAAGAAACAAAAAATCCGATGTAACATCGGATTTTTTACTTTTCTCTTATAACTTCACGCTTCGGTCTTTACACTCCCGAATTACCACTCTTCCTACACTCTTTCCACATAACTTCCATCACGGGTATCTACTTTAATCGTTTCACCTTTATCAATAAATAGTGGAACTCGTACTTCAGCTCCGGTTTCAAGAGTTGCCGGTTTAGTTGCATTAGTGGCAGTGTCACCTTTGATACCCGGTTCGGTATAAGTAATTTTTAAATGAACATGTGTTGGGAGTTCCGCATACAGCACAGAATTAGTCTCCGCATGAGTAACCACAGATACATCCATACCTTCTTTCAGAAACTCTACGCCTGTAATCATTTCTTTCATAATTGGGATTTGCTCATAGGTCTCGTTATCCATAAAAATATATCCCACATCACCTTGATAAAGATATTGATAATCCCGACGTTCTATACGAATTTCATCCAAACGCATTCCGGAACTAAATGTTCGATCAATTACCTTACCCGTAACTACATTTTTTAATTTCGTACGAACAAAAGCCGCACCTTTCCCGGGTTTAACGTGTAGAAATTCTACGACATAATAATACTGACCTTCCAAGTCAAGACACATTCCATTTCTAATATCCGCTGTTGTAGCCATAAAATTTTCTTTGTTTAATGTTTTTTAATAGGGGAACAAAGGTATGATTTTTAGGTGGATTATGCAAGTAGTTGAAGCATTTAAGTCCGATTAAATCAGTTCGTCCGCCGTGCAATCACCATTACCCAATTTACCAATAAATATGGCTTCCCTTACACACTTAAGTAAAACACCTAAGGGTTCTAAGTAGGAACGCTATAACGCTCCTTAGGGGAACGCTTACACGCTCTAAGTAGGAGCGCTATGACGCTCCTTAGGGAAGCATGATGGTGATCCTTAGGGGAACGCACAAGTGATTCTCCCGAACTTACTCAAAGGCAACTAAGAACAAACAACAGCACCCATCACGGATGCTGTTGCTTAAAAGATTATAAAAATGAAATAAGTAAAGTAGTTATTCTTAAACTCGTTTCCTACGGATAAACACATACACACCTGTCAAGAGAAGCAACACCCAAAGTCCATCACCGACGGGACTAATTCTCGTCATGGTCATTTCTGTACCCGGATCAACCAATGCCTGAGCATTAAGATTATTATCCTTAAAAGGCACAAGCATAGGCTGTGTCATACCGATAGGTTCAGCAATAATACCATTGCCGTATATCCTTCCTCCAAATGTTGATGAAAAAGACGAATTTGAAGCGCTTCTACTTCCACCACCGTAAGCCATCAGCATGGTGGAGCCACCTCCAACACCGGATGAATATAATAATTCATCTTCTCGCACGGAGCGCCTATAACCTGATGATGTACTGCGAGATGAAAGCAGCCCGGAAAGAGTTCCCGAATAGCTGCCTGACCCTGAACTTAGCCCTGTTGAGCTACTATTAAGATTTACGCCCATATCAGGGAGTGGTGTCTCATAATTCTGTGTACTGACTCTCGAACCGCTTTTAACGCTTTCGCCCAATTGAACCTGCGGGATGATGCTTTCAGGTTGCACCGTACTGTATTCTACAACCGAAAAGCCATCATTATTCGCTGTTAATTTTGAAATTTGATTATGCAGCAAAACACTTCCACCACCGAGCAAGAGAATGCTCATGATCAATGCTGCTATTATTTTTGTTTTATTATTCATAATTTTCAAGTTTAGGTTTATTTCACAATCAGCTTGATACTTTTTTGACTATTTTTAGCTTCGAGGCGCATGATGTACGCACCGGGTTGAAGCGATTCTCGATACTGGTTGGTGCCCGTACCCATTTCTTTTGACAGCATTAAACTGCCGGACGCGCTATAAAGCAGCATTTTGCCTTTTACGCTCGTGTAATTAATTGCAGTCAACACATTATCCGGTGTGATGTATCCGTCGAGCAGGTCAAAGCTGCCATTTGCTAAGTCAATCTGAGATGCCGGTTTGTTCACTATCATAAACCGTTTCTCTACACTTCCTTTTACGGCGGAAGTAAACGTATATCGAGTCGTATCATCAATAAGCGGAGTTACTGATTTAGCGGCGAAATCAATCAAATGTAAATTCAGGTAATTTTCCAGATTTGTTTTAACCAACGTAAGGGTGTAACTGCCATCACCATTCCCGTAGAAACTAATCGGAGTGGCGTCAATGGTGCTGTTAGTATTTACCTGCATCGGTCCGTCGGGCGTTTCGGTGTAGATAAATGCCGTGGGTGTACCGAAGTTCTTGCGCCCGTCCCAGCCGTTGTCAAACTGTTCTGTAGTACCTTCCTGACTGAACAGCCATAAGTTATCCACCGTGGATTTGCTCTGCAGGTTCACGCGAAGATACACTAAATCGCTCTGTTCTCCTGCATATTGGTTGTTATTTTCTACACCACCGCCTTTAACACGACTCGGCGCCAACTGTGGTTTGGTGTTAGCTGTCAACGCTGTGGTGCTGTAAGGCAATGTAACCGTTCGTGACGGCTCTTTATACTTAGCTGTCGTAGATTCTTCAGGAGTAAACTTCAGTAAGAAACCTTGCATGGACGGAATCTGATCATTCCAAATTGTATTTCCAACTTTTTGAGGGATAGACAGATAATTACCGGCTTGCAACGCAGGTGTTGTCCCGGTAACAATCTTTCCGGTGGTTGCCCAATCGTGGAAGCGCCCTGTATTGTACAGATAAACGGTCTTTTCTACCGTATTATCAGCAGGGAATTTCATTGCACTGATTTTTATCGCCGACGTATAGGAGTTTCCAAAAATATTCTGACCTAAGCCGTAATGTTCGTTCACTCCACTTGCTCCCTCAACTAAAGGAGCCAAGCGCGTCAGCGTTAAAGACTGGTCGCAGAAGTTCAAATCGCCTGCAAACTTATACAATTTGGTCGTGTTCGGCTCCAAATCAGCTTTGTCGTGGGTAATTTCGTATCCTTTGAAAGCTTCGAGCTTACTCCAAGTGGAGAGATTGTGCCACTTCTGGTAGAAATGCTTGTTATCCCCGTTGTAGGCTTCATCGTATTCCCTTACGTAAGCATTTTCGAAATAATCGATGGCATGGGTAATCTCTTTTACCGGAATACCGAAGTGCTGCCATTTATACTTGGTTACAAAAACACTATCCTTATCCGGACTTCCTGCAAAGTCATCCGTCCAACTTCCTACCTCTGACTCTATTCCTTGTGCCAGAAATTCCACAGTTCCCTTGATAGGCTGGTCACAGCCGGTAGCTACTATCAGCGTACCGTTTGCCTTGCCTTGTTCATCGGCGGCTTTCGGATCACCGGCTTTTACATGCAACTTATCAGGATTAGTTTCGGAACCAACTACTTTACCTTGAACCGTTAGCGATTTTCCCGCAGGGACAATGGTGGCAAGCTCGGTTTCATTTATCAAGCTACCGATAACCCGATCTTGGTCTAATTGCAAATCATTAACCGCTTTCACTCCGTCATTATTGGCTTCGGTAGCAAATATTACATCTTCACCCGGTTTCGGAATAACAGTAGCTGTCCAGTTGGTTGCTGTCCCCCAATCGGTAGAAGAAGCAGATCCCATCCAGAAGTTATTGTATTTCAGTCCAAAATTTTTCTCGCATATTCCAACTCCTGCTTCCGTAAACGATGCCGTTTGTATTCCGGTAGGATCCGGGGTCGGCGTTGTCACAATATATCCGTCCGGAACAGGCTGTGCCAGTTGGATAATATAATCCGTTTTCTTCGGTATACCGAATTCAATCTGCACGTCGTCGAAATAAACAATATCGGTAGATTTCATCACAGCATTTGGCGCCGTAACAAATCGAATGGTCGTTCCTGCTGAAATATATGGCGTAATATCGAACGATAACGTGCTGGTTTTAATACTGGTATCTCCTCCGGAAATACGGGTTAGACGCGTCCAGCTCGTAGGCGAAGGAGAGTCTGCTACATAAACATCCACATAGCACTGCGGATTTTCAGCCATTGTAGAAGCTTTTGTAAACTTAAACGAAAGTTTAGCCGCGACTGCCCCCTCCAAATTTGCCGAACGATACGCACCGTACTGCGTACCTGTAGTATTATTATCCTCCGGCATAATAGCAAGCCCGTCGACTGATGTTATCGTAACCGGCTTCCAAAGAAAAGATCCAGACACATTCATACTGCCTATTTCATTCCACTGAGATGTTGACCAATCTGCAGTACCGTTGGATAGATTTCTAAAGCCATCATATTCAAAACGATCCAAATAAGTATAGCTATTAACCTGTGGCGTTACGGCAAATGAATAGGCACCTTGTGCATTCGTAGTGGCTGTTTCAATGGGTTTTGTTTCATCCGTATCTAGTACACCGTTTCCATTCGCATCCAAGAAAAGGTTTACTTTTATTCCGGATTTACCGGATTCATTGGTTTCATAAATACCATTTTTATTTACATCATTGAATACAAGCCCGGTTATGGTGTTCTTTCCAGGCGTGGAAGCACAGGACACATTGACTGTTACAACAGCTGTGCTGCATACAGACGGATCATCCATGCTGCACACTTGGTAAATAAACGTATCCGTACCATTGAACCCTTTATTAGGCGTATATATAACCGACCCATCAGGATTGATCGTAACAGTACCCGATTCAGGATCAGTAGTAATGGTAACGGATGACGGATTGGGACGCCCTTGCAAATCATTATCAAGTATTTCAATTTTTACAGGGATATCAGTAGCCGTACTAACCTTATCATCGGCAGCAACCATTAAGGCTCTTACAGGGAGATAAACTCGCTGTGTACAGTTTCCTATGCCGTCAAACATGACACTTTTTGTCCTGTTATCTTCTGCAATGCCATCTACGGTATAGGCGCATCCTTTACTTGGCTCAGCGGCTACAATAAAACAAGAGCTATTGCCATAATAAAAGAGTTCCACATTGTCAACCCAATATGTCTCACTAGCGGTAGTAGAGCCGTCGGTAATAAATTGGAGTGTGTTAATGTCATTGCCTAAAATCTTCTCTGCCTCCAATGGAATCATTATATCCGTGTACTGGGCATCTGTCTGAGTTACTCCGGTAGTAGTTTGATATACAGTTTGTCCATTTAGCAGCACAAGCATACTGCGGTTTGCAGCTACATTCTGTCTGCGGAAGCTGAATTTTAGCATAGCAGAAGTAGCTTTGGTAAATTGTACACTTCGGCTGATGCCTTTACTAGGACCGGATAATCTGACAGCATAGCTGTCGCTGACCGGATCTTTCGCTATTTGGACATTACCTGTAGTTAAGTCATTATCATCTCCATTTTCAGTCCAATTTGAATTCCAATTTACACTTCCGACGTTACCGGAATAGTTTTTCGATTCAAAATCATCTTTCACATAGTGCCCGTTGTGGGTTATAAATGAGAAATTTCCGGAAGGATCAGATACAGTCTGCTGCACAATTCTATCCGTTTCGTTTATCGTGCCATCACAGTTATTGTCTGAATACAAGTTCACACGCACACCGGTTGCCCCTTTTTCATTAGTATATACATTGTCAAACGGGGATTGATCAACAAAGACATTCCCCTTAATCACATTCTGATTATCCAATGCTGAACAAGGTACCACATTGACTATTACAGTAGCAGTAGCACATATATCGGGGTATTCTTTAGAGCAAAGGTTGTATTCAAATTTGTCCTTGCCCAAAAAATCGGGATTGGGGGTGTAAAGAATGTTATTATCTGCGGTGATGGAGATAGTACCGTTCTCCGGCTGCAACAGTCCGTCTGTCCGGAGAGTGGTCGGATCTATCGAACACAGAAAAGCCGCGTCATTTTCCAACACATTGATTTCAATAGGCGTTCCCGGGTCTGTAACTCTGTAATCATCGTTGGCTATCACCATCGCCTTTAAGCAGCCGGGAGTCAAAGCATATCCCACATCTAAACCGGGAAATGATTCTCGAGCTTTACCGGCATCCTGTCCCCAAATAACCGCTATAGGATCAGCACATGTGTAAAGCGCCGTACCACTCTGGTCATTTTTATTCGGATTGTAAACCTGATAGGATTGCAACGCTTCGAGCGGTATTGCCATATCGTACGGCAAGCCGCATGGACTCATATTTGGCGTAACTTCAGTCAGATCCCCATCAAATTTCACGTACAGCGTGGTGGCGCTAGGTGAGGTTACCCAAAGCGGATTGTAATTACCCGATAAATCATAGCTTCCGGGTGCCCAAGCCACACTTGCATAGTTTGTCAGTTGGCTTTCCGGAATCAACTTAAAAGCCCAATCATAGGCACTTCCACTCTCATCGGCATCCACCACCCCGATAGCCGTAAAAATCTCGCCGTTGGAACTTTGAAATTTATAGGCTGCCTTATGCTCTAACGACACATATCCATATCCTTTGCCGGGAACTGTAACCGAACCGGTTTGCTCAAGCGTTGTGCCGGCGGTCCAGTTGATAGTGATGGGTTCATTTGAGGGATTGGTAAAAAACACGTAAACCGGCGCTGAAGTATTCGTGGTATAGATTGGAGAATAATAGGTATTGCCATAAAATTTATCCGGCAAAACCGATATGTTTCGCGTACCGTAAGAATCTATACCGCCAAACAACAAATCAACCCCCACGGGGTGATTTGCCGTAACCACTGCGCCCGCTTTGATATCGTTAGCTTGATTCACATCGCCTGGATCTCTACCGGGAGTGGACGCTTTGCCGTCATAGAAAAACACTTCTCCCTCATTTAGATTCTTGGTAATATCTACTGTTCCATCACCATTATAGTCTAGGTTTACAACAGTTCCATCCATCATGGCTCTTACAAACAAGCCCGTGTATTTGAATGCTGAGACAGGGGTAGTAGGCTCCTTATACGTCACATTTTCACCCAAGGGAAGGATAAATTTTTTGCCGAAATGGTCTGTATCATAGACGCTGGTTTTAATATTTTGTACGGTAAACATAGGGGTATTACCGGACATGCCTGCATCGCCCGTTACTTTAGAAATGGTAATTTCCGCGTTGGCTCGGAGCTTGTCTTTACCGTCATAAGTAAATACGTTTCTATCTCTATCGTTGTATTTGAATTGATTGTCAAGCACGATAAATCCGCCGGGCGGAATAATATCGTCCGGATATCCCGGTGCGGTGCCGTTTGAAGGGTCTCCATCACCCCATACCTGAGTTGTCCACTGTACAGGATCAGTAATATCTGCTTCATAGCCGTCTTCCCAGTGATCATACACAATTACGGTGCCCGGATAAGCTACTTTGATGCTTATGACAGTACGCACATTATCTGTAAGATAACTCACATTTCCCGCACTCCATAATGATTTTCGTAATTGGTCTTTATTCTCAGGGAAGCTGAGGTAGTAGGTTTTAGCTCGGGAGGCACTTATACAGGCGCTAAAAATATCCTGCTCCACTGTAAATTTCACATCAGCCTGCGAACACTGGGTTCCGTCAGCGTTGCAGATTTCATAGGTCAGGTAGTCAACGCCGAAGAAAGAAGCAGACGGCTGATAGGTAACCTCCCCATTGGAGCCGAGGGTTACTTCTCCATTTTGTGGAGGAGTTACTATTTTCAGTTTTAAAACATCATAACCGCAAACATCATTAGCCAACACATTGACTTTAATCGGCGCGCCTTGCTGGCCCTCTCCAAAATCATCAACAGCAGTGAGCGTATTCTTGGAGTGTGCAGTATGGGTTGCAGTTTTAGTCATTCCTCCACATCCGGTGGCGGTAGCTGTAATAGTGGACGTACCCATCCAATTTGCAACGTAAGTTACTGTTCCGTTGGAAGTATCAATTTTATTACCGGCATTTAAACTTGCTTCATCCAGCGAATAGGTG
>JAAYSS010000065.1 GCA_012518275.1 Bacteroidales bacterium | reverse complement strand
CAAGGACATTTGAAGAAGGACACCTATGTACTCTGTAACGGCTTTAAGCGTCCCATGTACGTTGAGAATATTCAGAACTTGATTAAGAAAGGTTTTACCAACGTGATTCCAATCCTTGATAATATTTTCGAGTTAGATTTATTGCTGAATAATTTTAATGATAAGCTCAGAGTGGGAATCCGAATTGCTTCTGAAGAAGAACCGAAATTCAACTTCTATACTTCAAGGCTTGGAGTGAGATACAATGATATTATTCCTTATTACGAGGAAAAAATAGCCAAAAATGATCAAGTTGAACTAAAGATGCTCCATTTCTTTATCAACACAGGAGTAAAAGACACACTTTACTACTGGAATGAGCTAAGTAAAGCAGTTAATTTGTATTGTAAATTGAAAAAGATTTGCCCTACTTTAGATAGTCTAAATATCGGAGGGGGATTTCCTATACAAACTCATTTAGACTTTGAATACGATTATGAATACATAATTGAAGAGATTGTGTCACAAGTTAAGAGTATCTGTAATCAAAATGATGTACCTGAACCAGATATTTTCACTGAATATGGCACATTTACAGTAGGAGAAAGTGGTGCGATGCTTTATTCTATTATAAACCAAAAGAAGCAAAATGACCGTGAACTTTGGAATATGATTGATAGCTCCTTTATGACTACATTGCCGGATACATGGGCTATTAACCAACGCTATGTTCTATTGGCAATCAACAATTGGGACAGTGAGTATGAGCGTGTTAACTTAGGCGGGCTAACCTGCGATAGTGAAGATTTCTACAACGCAGAAGTCCACTCAAATGCTGTTTTTCTACCAAAAATAGAACTTGGGTGTGAACAATATATTGGGTTTTTCCATATGGGTGCTTATCAAGAATCTTTGGGTGGATTTGGAGGAATTCAGCACTGTTTGACACCTGGACCAAAGCTCGTAATTATTGATAGAGACGAAGATGGTGAGTACTTCACCAAACTTTTTGCCAAGGAACAAAGCTATAAGTCGATGCTTAAAATTCTTGGTTATTAAAGCTGCACATTAACTATCTGAAAATAGTATATAAAAAAGAAGCTGAATCATCACGATTCAACTTCTTTCGTTTTTTAAAGATTATCACTACATATCAAATCCGATGTCTCTTCGGAAGTATTTCCCTTCAAAATCAATCAGTTCAGCATTTTTGAATGAGACTGCCAATGCTTCATCCTTGTTTTTCCCGTAGCTGCTCACGGCAATCACACGCCCGCCGTTGGTCAGAATCTCACCATTCTGAGCTTTTGTTCCGGCATGGAAGACAATGCTATTTTCTATTTTATCCAATCCGGTAATTACTTTTCCTTTTTCATACCTACTCGGATAACCGCCCGAAACAAGCATCACTGTAACCGCAGTGCGGCTGTCAAATTCCATCGATTTTTCGCTTAAATTTCCATCAACAACACCTTCCAAAAGCTCGACTAAATCAGACTTCAAACGCAGCATTACCACTTCTGCTTCCGGATCGCCCATACGAGCATTGTATTCAATCACAAACGGCTCTTCACCAACTTTTATCAATCCGAAAAAGATAAATCCTTTGTAAATAATCCCATCTTTTTGAAGTCCGTTTATCGTGGGTTTTATGATTTTGTCTTCCACTTTCTGCATAAAAATTTCATCGGCAAAACTAACCGGTGAAACGGCACCCATTCCCCCTGTGTTTAGTCCTGTATCTCCTTCTCCGATACGCTTGTAGTCCTTTGCTTCGGGCAATATTTTGTAACTTTCCCCATCTGTTATTACAAAAACCGAGCATTCTATCCCTGATAAAAACTCTTCAATTACCACAATATCACTTGCTTTACCGAATTTTCCGTCCAACATATTATTCAGTTCAGCAATGGCTTCTTTTAAATTATCAATAATAAGAACGCCTTTCCCGGCAGCCAATCCATCAGCTTTCAGAACATAAGGCGGATTTAATTTTTCAAGAAACTCGATTCCTTCATCAATATTTTCTTTCGAAACACTGAAATACCGAGCGGTAGGGATACCGTGCTTTACCATGAATTTCTTGGAAAAATCCTTGCTTCCTTCCAATTGTGCTGCCGTTTTATTGGGGCCAATAACCGGAATATGCTTCAGCTCTTCGTCTTTTTCAAAAAAATCAACAATCCCATTTACCAGCGGGGCTTCCGGACCAACAACCACCAAGTTGACGCCGTTTCCCAAAACTACTTTCTTTATCGCATTGAAATCGGATACATTAATATCGATATTTTGACCAACGGCTGATGTCCCGGCATTTCCGGGTGCAATGAAAAGTTGTGTAAGTTTCGGACTCTGCGCCATTTTCCATGCTAATGCATGCTCGCGCCCACCGGAACCGATTAATAAAATATTCATTCTAAAAAAATATGATTGAAATAATGTTTATCTATTTACGTCCTTCATCTCTTCTGAAAGGAAATGCTCCAATTCTTCCGGTTTCACGTTAATAGTGAGTTTCCCTGAAATCGCCCAAGAAATTTGCCCCGTTTCTTCTGAAATAATGATGGCAATAGCGTCTGATTGCTCAGTAACACCTAACGCCGATCTATGACGCAATCCAAGCCTTTTCGGGATGGATTGATTGCTTGATACCGGCAATATGCAAGCAGCTGCACGAAGCCGCCTGTTTGAGATAATAAGGGCTCCGTCATGCAGCGGGCTATTTTTGAAAAAGATATTTTCAATCAGTCGAGATGAAATTTCTGCGTCGATTGTTTCGCCCGATTGAGTGTAAAAATCAAGCATATCGTCTCTTGTAATTACGATTAGACCACCGGTTGCCGACTTTGACATATTTCGACATGCAAGCACGATTTGAATCAAATCATAATCGGTCTTGGGCTCATCGACATCGCTATTCGTAAGGTATCTTTTAATAAAATTCAAAACTCCCCAACTCCTGTGCGAGCCGATTCGGTTGAAAAAACGTTTTATTTCCGTCTGAAAAAGCACAATAAGGGCAAAAGCACCCACGCTGATTACCCCGTCAAAAATACCACCGAGCAGCTCCATTTTGAAAACTTGAGATACGAGAAACCACGCGATAATAAACGCCATCACGCCCATGAAAACATTGGCTGCACCTGATCTTTTCAGCAGTTTATAAGCGCTGAAAAGCAAAATCGCCGTCAGAACGATGTCAACGATGTCTTTAATGCCAATATTGAATCCCATCATAGCCTTTGTGGTTGTTGATAACGTTGATAGAGTGAGAATATTTTAACAGCTTCCACGGCTTCTTTCACATCGTGTACACGCAGGATATTTGCCCCATTCATCATTCCTAAAACATTCAATGCTGTCGTTCCGTTCAAAGCTTCTTCCGGAGTCGTTCCGAAAAGTTTATAAATCATTGATTTTCTTGAAATTCCATAAAGAATCGGGAATTCTAATTCTTTGAAATAATTCATTTTGGCAAGCAGTTCGTAGTTTTGTTCGGTTGTTTTAGAAAATCCAAAACCCGGGTCGATAATGATGTCTTTCACGCCCAAATGTACTAACCGTGCCGTTCTTTTCACAAAAAAATCAAGAATTTCAGCCATCATATTTTCATAATCTGTCAACTGTTGCATTGTTTGCGGCGTTCCTTTCATGTGCATCAGCACGTAAGGAATCTGCAAATCAGCTACCGTTTCAAACATTCGGTCATCCAAAGTCCCGCCGCTCACATCGTTAATAATATTGACGTCAAAATTTTCAACCGCCCAGCGTGCTACACCCGAGCGAAACGTATCGAGTGAAATTATAACATCAGGAAAATGGTTACGAATAGCTTTCAATGGTTTTACCAGCCTTTCCATTTCTTCTGTTTCAGAAATATGTTTGGAAGTGGGACGCGTGGAATAAGCGCCGACATCAATCATGGAAGCGCCATCTTTCAGCGCTTTATCAACTGCTTTCAATACATCTTTTTCTGTCTTCATTCGACTCAAACTATAAAATGAATCGGGCGTAACATTCACAATTGCCATTACAATCGGACTACTTAAATCAAGCAGTTTACCTTTGATATTGAGTTGAAAAGGGATAAAATCCATCGCTGTAGTAAAATATGTTTAGACTTTTTTCGTTATGTAAGAAATTGATTTTCTACAAAAGTAAGCAAATAAACTGTTTTATCGAACTAAAATTAAGATTTATCAAAAAAATAAGCCTAAAACATACGTTTTTGACATAAAATGAGTTATTTAATAGCTGGAAGACGAAAGTTTAACATCTTGCAGCTGAAAATCTTGACTTTAAAAGTCTAATGTCTAAACGTCTTGACACTAAAAGTCTATAAAATATGAATAGAAATTGTGTTATAAAATTTTTAAGTTTCGTACTTATTTTACTGCTGATTGTATCTTGCGCACCAAAATCTGCTCAAAACAGAAGTGCACAGCAAGATCCGCCTCCGAAAGGCTCATCGGTTTCTACCGCTACCGGATGGACTTACCAAAATGAGAATTTTTCGGGTGGAATGGGATATGCTTCATCCGGATTTGCAGCACAAGAAAACTACAAACCACAAATTCCGGCCGGAATGGTGGTGATTGAAGGCGGTACCTTTATGATGGGTGAAAAAACAGATATGATTACCGCACCCCGAGATAATTTACCAAGACGCGTTACGGTAGGTTCTTTCTATATGGATCAATACGAAGTCAGTAACTTGATGTGGCGAGAATACACTCACTGGATGGATGTTGTGTTCGGTGAAGTAGCACCCCAGTTGGTGCAAAACGCACTTCCAAACGTGAATAAAGCATCAGACCCGATGACCTACAACGAGCCATATTACGATAGGTACTATTCTCATCCGGCGTTTAACCATTATCCGGTTGTAGGAGTAACTTGGGAGCAGGCTATGGACTACTGCCAATGGCGTACCGACAGGCTTAATGAGCTTGTATTGGTAAAAGCCGGCGTGTTGGCTCCGCCAGATTTTTCATATGTTCAGCGTGTTGCTAATCTTGATTCCATCGCTCAAAATTTTGTTTTTAATACGGAAAAATACTTATTGCAACGCTCATACAATCCCCCAATGGGTCCAAAACCGCTTCAAGGACCTTACGGAACTCCCCGTAAAGCCCAAATGGGCGACGGGCTAATGTTTCCAAATTTCCGACTGCCAACAGAAGCCGAATGGGAATTTGCCGCTTACGGATTAAAGGCTGATAAAAACGGACTCGTTGCCGAAGGAAGATTGTATCCTTGGACCGGTGACCGCTTACGAGCTACGGGAAAAGGGAAAACACAAGGTCGGATGCAAGCAAACTTTGTCCGCGGACGCGGTGATATGATGGGTACCGCCGGCGACTTAAACGACCGATACACCACAACTGCACCCGGTGATGCCTATCCACCCAATGATTTTGGCCTTTACAACATGGCAGGAAATGTAAATGAATGGGTATTGGATGTGTACCGCCCTACATCGCATCAGGAAGTAGCTGATTATAATCCTTATCGTGGAAATCAAGGCTACACTTACTTGGCTGAATCGCAAGACGAAAACGGCAGGTACCAGTTAAAGGTAGATTCTCTGGGTAGAATTGCCCGCGTTGTGCTTCCCGAAGATGATATGCGTAGCTACCGCGACGGAAGAGACCAAATCGTTACCGATTTTCAACTTTATACCGATCCGGAAGGAATGGCGTCTTTGAGAAATACCCGGAAGCTTGACCCGACCGACGTACTTGCACCGAAAATATCAAACAAGACACGTGTTTACAAAGGTGGCTCATGGAAAGACAGAGCTTACTGGATTAATCCTGCTGCACGACGCTACTTGGATCAAGACAAATCCGCCAATGATATCGGTTTCCGCTGCGCAATGACCATGCTTGGAAGCATCGATAATCAACCTGCAGCAAAAAAGAAGAAAAAAAGATAAAATTTGCGACAAACATCAATGTTGAACTCTTTATTGACAACAGTTGTTTTTCGAATATCGGACAAGAAATACTCAAATAAAAAACACTTGTTTTGACAGGTGTTTTTTTATTTCGAAATATTTTATTAAAAATGGATTAAATGTAGTAAATTTGTGCTTTAATTATTTAATTAAGTATCTTTTCGAAAAGAGAAAAAGAAGCTTAATGAAAATTTCTAAATTTTATAACCTTTGATTAGCTCACTATTTTACCTTTTGGGAAATAGGGGCTGTCTTTTTATTTTTATGCAAAGAACAAAAATTGTGGATGCGCTGAAAGGTTCAGCGTTAGGAACAGATGTAAACGTTAAAGGGTGGGTTCGTACTCGCCGAGGGAATAAGAATGTGAGCTTCATTGCTTTAAATGATGGCTCAACCATTAATAACATTCAAGTTGTTATTGATTTAAGTAAGTTTGATGTAGAGTATCTAAAACCGGTTACTACAGGTGCTTGTATCAGTGTTACGGGCAAATTAGTAGAATCACAGGGAAGAGGACAAGCCGTTGAAATTCAAGCAGAAGATGTACTGATTTACGGCGGAGCCGATCCGGCAACTTACCCGTTGCAGAAAAAAGGACATACGCTTGAATTCCTTCGCGAGATAGCACACTTACGCCCGCGTACAAACACGTTTGGGGCTGTATTCCGTATCCGCCACCACATGTCAATTGCTATCCATAAGTTTTTTCACGACCGTGGATTTTACTATTTCCACACGCCGATTATCACGGGTTCTGATGCGGAAGGTGCCGGTCAGATGTTCCAAGTTACCACGCTGGATTTAGCGAATGTGAAGAAAAACGACAAAGGGGAAGTGGATTTCACGGAAGATTTCTTCGGCAGACACGCCAACCTGACCGTTTCAGGACAACTGGAAGGTGAACTGGCTGCAATGGCTCTGGGAGCGATTTATACATTCGGACCTACTTTCCGTGCCGAAAACTCGAATACGCCACGCCACTTATCGGAATTCTGGATGATTGAACCAGAAATTGCTTTCTATGAAATAGAAGAAAACATGCAACTGGCGCAAGAATTTATCCAATATTGCGTGCAGTGGGCGCTGGATAATTGTGAAGATGACCTGAAATTCCTAAATAAGATGTACGACAAGGGATTGATAGAACGACTGAAATTTGTAGTGGAAAACGACTTTGTTCGTCTATCTTACACGGAAGGAATTAAAATTCTAGAAGAAGCCGTTGCCAAAGGTCATAAATTTGAATACCCTGTTGGTTGGGGAACGGATTTGCAGTCGGAACATGAGCGCTATTTGGTAGAAAAGCATTTCAAAAAACCTGTAATCCTAACCGATTATCCACAGGAAATCAAAGCTTTCTATATGAAACTGAACGAAGATGGAAAAACTGTGCGTGCTATGGACGTACTTTTCCCGAAAATCGGGGAAATTATCGGAGGTTCTCAGCGTGAAGAAGATTACGAGAAACTAAAAACGCGTGCTACTTCAATGGGCGTACCCGAAAAAGACATCTGGTGGTACTTAGACACACGCCGCTTTGGTACGGCACCGCACTCGGGCTTTGGACTGGGTTTTGAACGATTACTGTTGTTCGTAACTGGCATGGCGAATATACGGGATGTAATACCGTTCCCACGGACACCGAATAATGCGGATTTCTAAAACGCAAATTGTGCGATTTTTTACAAATTAAATAAATACATATATATATGGAAAACATCAAAGTAAAAGAAGTAGACAATGTGGTAGTTCTGTTTGCGGGCGACTCGGGCGACGGGATGCAACTTACAGGCACATTGTTCTCTAACATCTCTGCTGTAATCGGAAACGAAATTTCTACTTTCCCCGATTTTCCGGCAGAAATTCGTGCTCCGCAAGGCACTTTGGGCGGAGTGTCCGGCTTTCAAGTGCACATCGGTTCAAGTAAAGTGTACACGCCCGGTGACGAAGCGGACGTTTTTGTAGCCATGAATCCCGCCGCACTTAAAGTGAATATCAAAAAAGTGAAAAAAGGCGGTGCCATTATCTTTGATGAAGATAGCTTTCAGGAAAAAGATTTGGAAAAAGCCGGATTCACTACTGAAAACCCTTTCACAGAGCTTGGAGTATCTGAAACTATCACATTGATACCCACGCAACTTACCACGCTGACACAAAAAAGCTTGGAAGGATACGGAATGGATGGTAAAGCCGTTTTGCGAAGCAAAAATATGTTCGCACTCGGGCTGGTATGCTGGCTGTTTAACCGACCGCTGGAAAAAGCTGAATATTTTCTTCAAAACAAATTTAAGAGAAAACCAACTGTTCTTGAAGCAAATATTAAAGTGCTAAATGACGGTTATAACTATGGTAATAACCTTCATTTGTCCGTTCCTACCTATACAATTGAGCGCTCAGGCGACACAGTTCCCGGAAAATATACCAGTATTTCCGGAAACACTGCTACCGCTTACGGATTGATTGCAGCTGCAGAAAAAGCCGAATTAGAACTGTTCTTGGGAAGTTATCCCATTACACCGGCTTCTGACATTATGCAGGAATTGGCTCTACGCCGCGACTTGGGCGTGAAAGTGATGCAGTGCGAAGACGAAATTGCAGGAGTTGCTACTGCTGTTGGAGCTTCGTATGCCGGATGCTTGGCGGCTACCAGTACTTCCGGACCGGGATTGGCATTGAAGTCGGAAGCAATCGGTTTAGCTGTAATGGCTGAACTGCCTTTGGTGATAGTTGATGTGATGCGTGGCGGTCCGTCAACCGGTATGCCCACGAAAACTGAGCAAACCGACCTATTACAAGCACTTCACGGAAGAAACGGTGAAAGCCCCGTGGTTGTTATTGCGCCAAGCACACCCGACGATTGTTTCCATTACACATACATGGCTTCTAAAATAGCTTTGGAACATGCAACACCCGTCATTGTTTTATCTGATGCCTTTATCGGCAACGGAACTTCACTCTGGAAACTACCAAAACTGGCTGAACTTCCCGAAATCAAGCCAAACTACGTACCTGCCGATTACAAAAATTATACAGCAGGCTCGAGAGATGAAGAAACGAAAGCGCGCTACTGGGCTATCCCCGGTACAGAAGGATTTATGTATCGAAACGGGGGATTGGAAAAGGATTATGTAAAAGGAAGTATTTCATCTAATCCTACCAACCATGCGAAAATGGTGGCAGCTCGCGCTGAAAAAGTGAAGAATGTGGAGCAAAACATTCCAGATTTAGAAATTTATGGAAATGAAAATGCCGACTTGCTGGTCGTGGGTTGGGGAAGCACCAAAGGACACTTGATGGGTGCGGTTTCCAACCTAATTAGCAAAGGAAAAAATGTGGCAATGGCTCATTTCAACTACATCAATCCACTGCCTAAAAACACGGAAGAAGTGTTGAAAAAATTCAAGAAAATCGTGGTTTGTGAGTTAAATTCAGGACAGTTTGCAGGCTATCTGCGTGCACAAATTGATGGAATTGATGTTCTGAAATACAACAAGATACAAGGTCAACCATTTACCGTTTCGGAATTGGAAGAACATTTTGAATTAATTTTAAAATAAGGACTATGGAAGCAACAAAAATAAGATATACAGCAAAAGATTTTAAGAGTGACCAACAAGTTCGCTGGTGCCCCGGCTGTGGCGATTACGCCATCATCAATAGCCTGCAAAAAACGATGGCTGAACTGGGCGTTCCGCCACACGAAACCGTTGTGATTTCAGGCATTGGCTGTTCGTCGCGCTTGCCATACTATATTGGCACCTATGGGTTTCACACTATTCACGGGCGTGGCGCTGCAATTGCAACCGGCGTAAAAGTGGCAAATCCAAAACTCACCGTTTGGCAGATTACTGGTGATGGCGACTGCTTGGCAATCGGTGGGAACCACTTTATTCATAGCGTAAGACGAAATATAGACATCAATATCCTGCTTTTCAACAATCAGATTTACGGTCTGACCAAAGGGCAATACTCACCCACTTCATACAAAGGGCAGGTTACTAAATCATCCCCTTATGGAACAATCGAAGAACCATTCCGCCCGGCAGAACTAACTTTTGGCGCTCGCGGAAATTTCTTTGGAAGACTTCTTGACGTGGATTTGAAAAACGCACAGAAAGTGATGCTTGCGGCAACAAAACACAAAGGAGCTGCCGTTATTGAGTGTCTGGTGAACTGCGTGATTTTCAACGATGGAGCTCACGGATGGCTTGCTGAGAAAAATCTTCGTCCTGACAAAATTGTTTTCTTAGAACACGGCAAACCGATGATTTATGGCGTGAATAGGGACAAAGGATTAATCTTGGAAAACGGACGTCTGAAAGCAGTGAAAATCGGTGAAAACGGCATTAAAGAAAGTGATATTTTGGTTCACGATGCACAAAATCCGAATCCTACTTTGCACTGGGAATTGGCAATGATGCAAGGACCTGAAATGCCGATTGCAATGGGCATTATTCGTGATGTACCCGCAGAAACCTACAACGATGCTTTAGATGCTCAAATCGCCGAAGTAAAAGCTAAATCAAAAATAAAATGCTTTGACGATTTGGTGGACAACTTGGAACAGTGGGAACTATAATTTGATTAAAAGGAAAATTGTATAATCGTTAAATAGCAAAGAGCGGATTCTGATTTTAAGAATTCGCTTTTTCTATATTTACTACTCAACCATTCAGCTAAAAATTACTTCTTTAAAATAATACGCCCTTTGCTCGCCACTTTTCGTAATTAAAATCAGTTTTCCGTCTGGTTCGATTTTGTCTATTCGAGCAAAAAAGCGCTCTTTCGTACGAGCGTCTGTGTAGGGATGAAAACCTTCTTTTCGATAAAGATTTTCGTGGTAATCGTTTTGTATTTTCTGAAAATCAAGAGATTGATAATGTGCAAACAATTCATCGAGAATGTCATCAAGAATTTTTTCTCGGTTCATTTCCTTGCCTGTAATTTGTTTCAAAGAAATAGGATTTGGTGCGCCGCTGGTGAAAACTTCCTGATTAATATTCAGCCCGATACCGATAATACATTTGTCAATTTTATCCCGCATCAACGTGTTTTCAATCAAAATTCCGCAAATTTTTCGCTCTTTCCAATAAATATCATTAGACCACTTAATCGTTATATCGCTTGTGTATATATCAAGCGCCCTTTTAATGGCAAGGCAAGTCAATTGTGAAAGGATAAACTGTTTATTGATAGAGACACTGTGCGGATAAAGCAAGACACTGAACAACAGATTTTTACCATTCTCGCTTTCCCAAGAATTTCCGGGTTGTCCTTTGCCGGCTGTCTGAAAATCGGTATGAACCAAAAATCCTTCCGGCAATTTTTCTTGTCGCGCCATTTCCTGCAATAGATTATTGGTAGAAGGAGTTTCTTGAATAAAAAATCTGTTCCGCATCATTTTGAAACGCTGATTAAAAACTCTTCCATCTTTTTTGTCGTGGCAGAAGTGCTTGTTGAGTTTGGATTATTCACAATAATGGCGAACGCAAGTCTTTTTCCATTGGAATGAATATACCCGGCGTACGATTTTACACGGCTGAATGTTCCGCTTTTGGCTTGTACCTTGCCTTGCAAAACTGTTCCTTTCAAGAAGTTTCGCAACGTACCATTCTGTCCCGCAATCGGCAATGAATTCTTGAACACAGTGCTGTTTTTCGATGTATTCATATAATCGAGCAGGCTAACGAAAAAATTAGCAGAAACAGCATTTAAGGGAGATAATCCTGATCCATCGCACTGAAAAAGTTCGTCAACCGGCAATCCTTTGGACTTCCAAAAGCTTTTTATCCGTCCCAATGCATCCATTGTTGATGCTTGTTTTCCTTGTTGCAAAGCCAGATGGCGGAAAAGATGCTCGGCGTAGTGGTTGTTGCTTGCCACATTTATTTCCTTGATTATTTCGCTTAATTTTGGTGAGAAATGGGTGTAAATCACGGTTCGTTTGCCCGTTTCCCCGATTTCATCGGTTCCTTTTCCTGAAACGGATATTCCGTTTGATTTCAGTTTCCACGCCAAATCACGCGCCAAAACCAATCCCGGGCGGGGAATGTCGCCTTTTATCTTGAAACCGGCACAATTTGCGGGGATTGCACCGTAAATACTTCGCTCGTTTTGGTACGGAGCGCCATAAAAATAGGCACTGTCGAAGCGGATGGTTGTGCTTTTCAAATAGTTTTGAAAAGTCAATTCAGGAATGTTGGGTGTTATTTTAATTATTTCGGGTGTAGTCCCAACTGCCCCCGATTTCAGCTCCATTTCAAACGTATTGTCCTTATAAGAAATTCCGTAAACACCTGATGCAAAATAATTTCCCATATCTTCCCAAATCCATTTCGGGTTAATTCCTTCCGTGTCGTACGCCGACGCATCAGCAATAATATCGCCGTTGATTTGCTTAATTCCGGCATTTCGAACCGCAGAAAGCCAATCGTTCAAAAAATTAATATTCCCGAGTTTTGATGAGCCCAAAGTTGGATCACCACTCCCATAAATAATTAAATTTCCATTCAGAATACCATCTGAACTTACTATTCCGTCAACTTCCAATGTGGTTTTGAACAGATAATCAGCTCCTAAAAGTTCCAACGCCGTAGCAGTAGTAACAAGCTTCATCGTTGATGCGGGAACGGTAGCACTGCCAGAACGGTGACTGTAAAGCGTTTTCCCTGTTTTCAAATCTTTGACCATCAGACTAATATTGGCATTTTTATGCAGGCCGTTGTCGATAAATTTAGATACAAAATTTTGAGCACTTGCAAAAACACAAATAATAAGCGCAAGGGCTAATAATATTTTTCTCATCATTGTAAATCAATTATTTAATCGGTTTTTCCTTAATCCATTTCATTGCCGAATTATATTGGTTTTCAATCTGATATTCTCTTATTTTCGTAAACATAGCGAAAAATATCTTTGATATTTTTAATATGTGGTCGAAATTGGGTAAAAGTGAATTTAAATTCATTTCTCAAAAAATACCCCAAATTTCTTTTCAAATTCTTTCGGTAACTTTCCTTGATACGCTTTTGGCTCTCGGCGAATGGGATAGTTTGAGCGTTGTTGCTCAAAAGTTTCCGGTGATGATTTCAGAAAATTGCTCTCTGCAATAATATCGTATGTTTTTTTAAAAAATTCGGGAATGGAAAGCCGACTAAAATCTCCTTCAAATCCTTTCGGCAGTTCATCGGGTTGCCAGCTATCAAGCCCAAGATTGAAAAATCGGCTGACCGACCGCACACTCTGCATTGTGGCATTAGCTTTGCCATCAGCAGAATAGCCGGCGATATGTGGCGTGGTAATTTCCACATTTTCTAATAATTCCAAGTCGATATTCGGTTCATTTTCCCAACAATCCAACACCACATCGGAAACTAACCCTTTATTCATCGCATCTTTCAACGCCAAATTATCCACCACTTCTCCCCTTGAAGCATTGATAATAAAAGGTTTATATTTTAACGAAGCGAAAAAATCGGCATCTGCCAAATGAAATGTTTTATCAATACCTTCAAAATTCAAAAAGGGATGGAAAGTAATGATGTCTGCTTTTTCAGCAATTTCTTTCAAGTTGACAAACTGTTTACTCCCTTCCAGTCGCTCTCGTGGCGGGTCATTCAACAGCACCTTCATCCCGAAACCTTTCGCCAATTTTGCTACGCGCGACCCTACGTTCCCCACTCCCACAATTCCGAGCGTTTTCGAACTCAAATCGAACTTGTTTTTTTCTGCTAAATGGATTAAAACCGATGCCATATATTGCGTTACAGAAAGCGCATTGCATCCGGGTGCATTTGCCCATTTTATGCCGTTTTCATCGCAATATTTTGTATCGATATGGTCATAGCCGATGGTGGCAGTAGCAATGAATTTTACCTTCGAACCGCTCAATAGTTTTTCATTGCATTTCGTCCGCGTGCGGATAATCAGTGCATCGGCATAACGCACGGTTTCGGGTGTCATCTCTTTGTAATGTAAATACTCGACTTCGGCTACATTTTCTAAAACACCTTTAATGTACGGAATATTTTTGTCAATAATAAACTTCATTATTCTATCAAAAAGTAATATTTGTAGTCATTATATTTACTTGAAAACACAAATTTACATCAAAAATCACGAAAATAAGCCTATTTTGATTAAATTTGCACTTTTAAAATGAAATGATGGAAGAAAATTATATAACTTTTGAAGATTACAACCTTTTTTATCGGTTTTTGAAAAAAGATAAAAATCCGGATTCGCCAGTGCTGATATTTTTGCACGACGCGTGGGGATGCAGTGAGATGTGGGGAGATTTTCCTGAAAAGATGGCAGATTTGTTTCAGTTGAATGCCTTGATTTATGATCGGCGGGGATATGGAAAATCATCGCCGTTTGCAGGTAAAGAGCGAACCAAGACCTACCTTCACGAAGCTGCCAACGAGCTAATTCGGGTAATGGATAAACTAGAAATAGAATGTGCGATTCTATACGGACATAGTGATGGAGCCAGTACAGCTTTGATTGCAGCCGGTTCACATCCTGAACGTTTTCAGGCAATTATGGTGGAAGGTCCACACAGTTTTATGGAGAAAGAGGGAAGAAACACGGTTCGCGAAAGCAGGGATAGAGCTAAACATAATTCGTTAATCCCAACGCTTCAAAAATTTCACGGCGAAAAAGCACAAGAATTGTTTAGAAGATGGCACACAGCTTGGCTTAGCAAAGAATTTGATGATTGGTCGCTTGTACCGTTACTGAAAAATATCACGTGTCCAGTGCTTGCATTTCGAGGTGAGAATGACCCGTATGATACACTTGAACAACTGAATGTGCTGGAACGCGAGATAAAAGCGCTACTTTTTACAAAAATTATTCCCGATGCAGCCCATACTCCACGAAAAGAGAATAAAGAGGAAACGATAAAGTTTGTGAGCAACTTCAGCAAAAAAATAAAATCGGGGTTCGATTCATCCAAATAATTTAAGTATAAAAACATGTCAAAAATCTCTCTGCAAAATATGAAATTCCACGCTTACCATGGTTGTTTGGACTTTGAAAAGCGAGATGGAAACACGTTTTTGGTTTCGGTGGAAATGGAACTGGATACTTCTTTCGCGGAAGAAACAGATAATTTGAAAGATACGTTGAATTATCAGGAAGTGTATGACGTGATAAAGCGTGAAATGGAAATCCCTTCTAACCTTATCGAACACGTTGGAAGACGGATTTTAAATGCAATCAAAGAATCATTTCCTGAAATAAAATCGTTAAAAGTAAAACTCTCTAAACTCAATCCACCGCTTGGCGGAGATGTGGAAAGTGTGAGTATTGAATTAGAAACCGAAAAACAATAAATTTATGTCAGAAACAACAACTCAAAAACACCCGAAAGGACTTTATTTTATTTATACCGTAGCCATTGCCGAGCGGTTTGGATACTACGGGATGCGTGCACTTTTCGTGCTGTATATGATTAATGCTCTGATGATTGACAAGGAGCTTTCATCTGTTATTTACGGAAATTACACCGGTTTGGTTTATCTTACACCGCTTATCGGCGGTTATGTAGCCGATAAATACTGGGGAATGCGCCGATCCATGTTTTGGGGCGCCGTGATGATGGTTATTGGGCAGATGTTTATGTTTTTGAGCGCTGTAAATTTTCAGAATGCAGAGCTTGCAAGGTGGTTGATGTATGCCGGTTTGGGTGGACTAATTTTCGGGAACGGTTTTTTCAAACCCAATGTAACTACTTTTGTCGGTCAACTTTATGAAAAAGGCGACAGGAAATTGGATGCGGCTTATACAATTTTCTATATGGGTGTCAATCTGGGAGCTTTTGCAGCTCCGCTGGTATGTGGCTTTTTAGGCGATACGGGCAATCCCGGCGATTTCAAATGGGGATTTTTGGCGGCGGCAATTGCTTCGATGCTGTGCTTGACAATTTACGTCATGTTTAGAGAAAAATACCTGATTGGACCAAACGGAAATCCACTTGGGGTAGAGCCTGCAGCAAAAAACAGAGAATTGAGTGAATCGGAAAAGCCGATTGCAAAAACAACTCTTAAAGAAATTGGTTTCTGGATATTAGGAGCCGTGGGATTGTTTTCCTTATTCCTTTTTACATCAGATTTCGATGTGATTGGCTCGTTTATTTACGCTTCGTGTCTTGTGGTACCGGCGTATGTTATTTTTGATAAGTCACTCACGAAAATTGAACGTCAACGGATAGCCGTGATTTACATCATTGCCTTTTTTGTGATTTTCTTTTGGTCTGCATTTGAGCAAGCCGGAATTTCACTAACTTATTTTGCCGAAGAACAAACAAATCGGAATGTTTTTGGAAAAATCATGCCTGCAAGCTGGTTTCAATCCTTTAATGCAGTTTTCGTAGTTATTTTAGCACCTATTTTTGCAAAACTTTGGGTGAAATTAGGGCAGAAAAACATGGAGCCGACTTCACCGGTAAAGCAAGCCATCGGACTTTTTCTACTTTCAATGGGTTACTTGCTGATTGCATTTGGTGTTCGCGGAGTAGAGCCGGGCGTAAAAGTAAGCATCCTGTGGTTGACCGGATTGTATTTTATCCACACAATGGGTGAGCTTTGCCTTTCGCCAATCGGACTTTCGATGGTAAATAAACTGGCTCCTGTCCGTTTTGCTTCGTTGCTGATGGGCGTTTGGTACCTTTCTATGGCTACCGCCAATAAATTTGCTGGTGCACTTAGCACGCTTTATCCCGAAGCCGGAAAGACCAAAATGTTTATCGGATTTGAAATATCAAACCTGTACGAATTCTTTATGATTTTCGTAATCATTTCGGCCGTAGCGTCACTAATCCTTTTCGGCCTTTCAAAGAGGTTGGAAAAACTAATGCACGGGGTTAAGTAAGAAGAGATTTCGAGTTTTTAAGCTTCAAAACTTGGGAGACAGCTCTATCACTTCCAAATTTTGTATTTCACTTCCGTCAATTTCAAATCGAATTAGCGTTTGAACTTGATGAAAGCCGTGCGTTCCTGCTGCTCCCGGGTTAATGTGCAACAAATCAAGCGCTTTATCGTACTGCACCTTAAGGATGTGAGAGTGTCCGCAAACAAATAGCTTGGGTGGATTGTTGAATATTTCGGGCTTTACGTTTGCATCGTACCGCCCGGGATATCCGCCAATATGTGTCAGCCAAACATCCACATCTTCACACGTAAACCGCAGATGTTTTGGGAAAATCATCCGTATATCCTGCCCGTCGATATTGCCGTGTACGCCCCGGACCGGCTTGAATGCTTGCAATTTATTCGCCACTTCCATAGAGCCCCAGTCACCGACGTGCCATATTTCATCTACATCTTTGAAATGTTTGAAAATGCGTTCGTCAAGCAAACCGTGCGTATCGGAAATTATTCCTATAGTTGTCATTGATTTTGCTTCTTGTATGTTATTTTTGCATCAAATGGGCTGTCTCAAAAAGGTAGTCCCTTTTATATTTTTTATACTGCTATTTTATGATTGTAATTTTTGATTACCGAGAAACTTTTAGAGTTTATTTTTATAAAAAACAGCATATTGCCCCTTTTTGAGCATGTTTTTCCCAAAAATCCGATGTTTCTTTATTGTCTAATCCTTTCAAGTGTAGTTTTCCAATATTAAATGCAATAGTAAAGATTGCAAAGTCCATTAACACCTTCTCTTCTAAACTTTCTTTGTATTTTTCAATGGATTTACGCCAGACAAAAGTATAACGACCTGCTCGTGATTCTATTTTGGTTCCGTCAACATAGGCTACTTCAAGGCTTAAATAGCCCATCTCAACAAGCATAACCACTACTTGAGTAAAAATCTCATGGATGGAGTCTTTTAAGTGAGAAGAACGGAAACGATTGATGGTGTTGTGATCGGGTGTTTGATTACCTGAGAGCCACATAAAACTAACACGGTCGGTGAGTGCCTGTTCTAACTTACGACTGGAGTAGACATTGTTCAGATAGCTGTACAAAACTACTTTAAGCATCATTCGTGAATGATATGTGCTTGTGTCACCACCTTTGTACGTATCAAAGATTTTACTCAAGTATAGGTTATCCACAATTTGATTTATGATGCGAGCTGAAGAGTTCTGAGGAACCTTTTCATCCAAATTTGGAGGAAAAAACCATACTTGGCCTTGAATATAGGGTTTAAATTTGAGCTTAAACACGTCTTATACTTTTGATATACAGTCGTAAAGGTATAAAAAAACACTATAAAACAGCAATACTTATCAAGAGTTTTTTTATAGAAAATTGAATACAAAAAAAAGAGGCTGTCAATCTTTTGAGACAGCCCCATTGTTTTCTATTCTACTGAAAGCTTTAATCATTTACACGGTACTTCTGATTGCCGTTTTTCAAATAATCCACTATCTGGTGTGCTGCCGCAATTCCGGCATTTACATTAGCCTCAACAGTCTGCGAGCCCATTTTCTTAGGTGTAGTAAAATATTGGTTAGGCACCTTTTCCATGAATTGGTCATGAATATCCGGTTTGATATCTGTCATGTATTTAAATTTCGGATTTTCAATCATATATTGCAACAGTTCAGGCTCATTGATAACTTCCTTACGAGCTGTATTTATCAACATGGCTCCTTCTCGTAAATTTTTCAAAATACTCTTCCCTATCAAACCTCTTGTTTCTTTAGTGAGTGGTATATGTACGGAAACAATGTCAGAATGTTGATAAAGCGTTTTTACTGAAATGGTTGGATCTATTCCGTCTGCATTAATTACTTCTGCACGGCAATAGGTATCATAAGCCAACAACTCCATGCCAAAACCACGGGCTATACGTGCCACGTTTTTACCAACATTTCCATAGGCATGAATACCCAATCTTTTGCCTTTCAATTCAAAACCAGACGAACCGCTGTAAAAATTCCTTACGCCCATCACAAGCATACCGAAAACCAGTTCTGCAACAGCATTCGCATTTTGTCCCGGTGTATTCATCACGCAAACATCAGCTTCGGTAGCTGCTTTCAAATCGATGTTGTCACAACCGGCGCCGGCACGTACTATAATTTTCAGGTTTTCACCTGCCTGAATGACTTCTTTGTCAATCACATCACTGCGAACTATCAAGGCGTCCACATCTGCAACAGCATCCAAGAGCTGCTGTTTATCTGAATATTTCTCCAAAAGAATTAATTCATAATCAACGCCTTCCAACTCTTGACGAATACCGTCTATAGCTGCTTTTGCAAATGGCTTTTGGGTTGCTACTAATACTTTCATTAAAAAATTATAATTTTTCAGTTTACTATTCACTATTTTTTCGGACTCAAAACTCCTTTTCAAATTCCTGCATGCACGCCACCAACGCTTCTACACTTTCCGTAGGACAAGCATTGTAAATAGATGCGCGGAAACCTCCCACAGAGCGGTGTCCCTTGATACCCACCATCCCTTTTTCATCTGCAAATTTAAGAAATTCGGCTTCCTTGTCTTTGTATTCATCAGCCATCACAAAGCAAACATTCATCAACGAGCGGTCTTCTTTAGCCGCTGTTCCGACGAATAGTTTATTTCGATCAATTTCATTATAAAGCAATTCAGCTTTATGTTTGTTGATTTTCTGAATGGCTTCCACCCCGCCGAGTTTTTTTAACCATTTCAATGTTTCGTGCATCACGAAAATAGGGAAAACAGGTGGTGTGTTGAACATGGAGCCTTTGCCGATGTGCGTCCGATAATCCATCATGGTTGGTAAACTACGCTCCACTTTTCCAAGAATATCTTTGCGTACAATCACGAATGCCACCCCGGCAGGACCCACGTTTTTCTGAGCGCCACCGTAAATCAGTCCGTATTTACTTATGTCAATCGGACGTGACAAAATATCAGACGACATATCTGCAACCAACGGTATTGGACTGTCTATATCTGTCTTAATTTCAGTTCCATAAATGGTATTATTGGTAGTGATGTGGAAATAATCCGCATCAGTCGGAATTGTATAGTTTTTAGGAATATACGTATAGTTTTTATCTTCGGATGATGCAACAACTTCTACTTCGCCAAATAATTTTGCTTCTTTAATGGCTTTTTTCGCCCAAGAGCCGGTTTGAAGATAAGCGGCTTTCTTAACCATCAAATTGGCTGGTACAAAGTAAAATTCCGTGGAAGCACCGCCGCCCAGGAAAAGCACGGCATAGTCATCCGGAATGTTTAATAACTCTCTCCAAAGCTGCTCTGTTTCCTGCATAATGCGGTCCCACCCCGGTGTTCGGTGTGAAATTTCAAGAATTCCTACTCCCGTTCCATCAAAATCACGAATGGCCTCAATGGCAGATTCAACCGCCGGTCTGGGTAATACACAAGGTCCCGCATTAAAATTATGTTTCTTCATACAACTTAAATTTTTGAATTGATTTTCAAATTTCGTTGCAAAATTACTGAATTTTTTCAGGAAAAAGTAATAAAATGAGAAGAATTATAATATTATTGCAGTTTTTGCATATTTATGCCGTTTTATTTACTCAATTTGAATATAATTGTCTTACGAAAACATATTTCTCTTTACGATTTGTAAATTTATTTTTTACTAGTTATAATAAACATCGTCTGAAACCTATCTTTTCTTCAACCATATTAAAATCTCATTCAATGCTTTTGGCGAAAAAGTTTGCTCTATCTCGCCATATTCGGTTGGAAGTCCGGTTGTTGTTTCTTGAAACAAGTGATTCAAATTCGGTAATTCAATGGCAGTCAATTTGTCATTTCCACTCTCTTTGAACGCTCTTTTAATCTCGGAAAGATTTTTACTTGCAGGCACTTGTAAGTCTTTCGAGCCGTTCAGCGCCAATGTCGGACATTTCACTTTTTTCAGCGTTGGATAAGGATCGTACTTGATGAAATTAATCATCCACGGCGAAGTCAATTGACTGACCGTCATTTTCACCATCTCGCTCCGTTGCTCGTCTGAAAGTTGCGATTTCAATTCCTGATTTTCGTTCACACCTTTTTCCAATAGCTTGATTAAATCAGCTCTCAGATTAACTGTATCGATAGCGTTGATAATGCATTCAAACAGTGGCGCGTTCAGTTTTTCATTTGCCGAAACAGCCGATTCAGGCGCTCCCGAAGCCACGGCGACCGCTCGCTGTTGCATCAAAAGCAGTTTGTCGCCACGCACACCCGGTCCGGCAAGTAGCACGATGTATGCCACGTTTTGATTTCTCGACGCTACTATTGGTGCAATCATTCCGCCTTCACTGTGTCCTATCAACCCAATTTTCTTATGGCTCACATCTTTTCTGCCCAGCAGAAATTCCACGGCACTCTCGGCATCGTAGGATAAATCAAGTGTAGTTGCTTTGCTGAAATCACCGGTGGATTGTGCTGTTCCACGGTCGTCATAACGAAGCACACCAAAGCCGTTTCGGGTCAAGAAATCGGCAATAACAAGAAACGGTTTGTGCCCCAGTAACTCCTCATCACGGTTCTGCGGACCACTCCCCGAAATCAGCACAACAACAGGAAATTTCCCTTTTTTTCTCGGTAAAGTTAGTGTTCCGGCAAGGGTGTTTCCATCTCTTTTATTCACAAATTTCACCTCCTCAGAATAGTACGGAAAAGGCGGTTTAGGCTCTTGTGGACGTTTCATTTCTACCTTCTCCACCTCTTCCCGACTCAAAGTAAGGGGTTTTTTTATCATCATCTGCTTAAATATACCGACAATGCTATCGTTTTTTAACGTTCCTTCATAACTTGCGCGTATAGATTTAATCTTTATTTTCAGCGTGTTATCTAAGAAAGAGATTTCATCACACGGAATACCTTTGACTCCCTGATCGGGGCTGTCCATCGTGGATGTATAGCCATTGTCCGTTTTTTCAATATTAAAAACCACCGGCAAATCAGAACCCATAACATTGAGAGTGCCGTTCCATTGCCCCGTGATGTCCTGCGAAAATGCCGAAAACGAAAACACAAGAATAAAAAACAAAAAAATTGTACGTTTCATAATTTTACAGAATAAGGTGAATAAGCATTTTAGAAATAATTTCGGCAAAAAGAAGTCCGCCGATAAAACCGATAACCAATTTTTTACCTTTCGCACCCGTTGATACTTTTAATCCATTATACATCAACGCAACGAACCAAACAATAATCGGGATTGAAATCAGCCCGAAAATTATCAGCGAAGGATAATTAAGGACAATCATTGGATTTTCAAGGACTTTCGCTTCGCTCGGAGATGAAACAAAGAGCGCTATTAGAGCTAAAATAAGAAGCGGCGCACGAGCTAATGTCATTGTGCCGAGTATATCTACAAATCTAAAATCGCGGGAAATGATTAATCCGGTTATGTACATCACAAGCACCACCGAAATCAAACTTATTCCATTTACTACAAGCGACTTAACCACTCCCACGTCGTCGCCAAAGTGTGCGTCAATAGCGCCGTCAAAAAGCAAATTTCCAAAACCTGCAATTACTGCCGACACAACAACAATGACAATTCCTATCCCGAAAGCTTGCCAGCCGGCAATGCGTGTAAAGGGATTCCAAATTAAGCTTTTATTTTTCATTTTCGTAATCTTTAATTTTTTGAATAACTTCATTTAGCATATTCCGCACAGTAGGGTAACTGAGTTTAAGTTCGGCTGACATATCTTTCAGGCTGCCGCTATTTTTCACAAAACGGAGTATAAACTGAATTTCGTCATCGGAAAGGCGAAGCAGCAACGGCATATCATACAGTCCGGTAACTTCAGTTCGGCAATTCTCACATTTTAATGAGACTACTTTGAGCTGAGATTGACAGCTCGGACAAGATGTTGGTAACATGACTTTATTTTTTTAATTTAATATTATAAATTTGTCACAAACATAATTCATATTTTAATAATATCAAAATAAAACTCAATATTATGTATTTTTATATCAATAATATGTATTTTAAATTATAAAAAAAAGTGGATACCTCAACGTAAGATATCCACTTTCTATTTGGTAGTATTTCTATCCGATATAAAACAGGCAAAAATTATTTCCCAGTAATAATCCGCTTTATTTCATTCAATTTATTCAGTGCGTCAATCGGCGTCAAGTTATTCACGTCCAGTCCTTTGATTTCATCGCGGACTTGTTCCAAAACAGGGTCGTCCAGTTGGAAAAAACTGAGTTGATACCCTTCGCGTTGCGAAGCAATTTCGCCGACAGGTTTGGCTATTCCGGTTTGGCGGTTGTCATTTTCAAGCTGTTCAAGGATTTTCTCCGAGCGCTTCACGATGCTTTGTGGCATCCCAGCCATTTTTGCTACATGAATACCGAAGCTGTGTTCACTTCCACCCCGCTCCAATTTGCGAAGAAAGATGATTTTCTTGTCAATTTCTTTTACCGAAACGTTGTAATTTCTGATTCGGCTGAACGAATTTTCCATCTCATTCAGCTCGTGGTAGTGCGTAGCAAAAAGCGTTTTCGCTTTTGCTGTCGGGTGTTCGTGAATGTATTCCACAATAGCCCAAGCAATGGAAATCCCATCGTAAGTGCTCGTCCCGCGCCCAAGCTCGTCAAAAAGCACTAAACTACGGTTGGAAAGGTTGTTCAAGATGCTTGCAGCCTCGTTCATTTCCACCATAAAGGTACTTTCACCCAACGAGATATTGTCACTTGCACCCACGCGGGTAAAAATCTTGTCCACCACGCCGATTTTAGCACTTTCAGCCGGCACGAAACTACCAATTTGAGCCATCAGCGTGATAAGTGCTGTTTGACGAAGCAACGCCGACTTACCTGACATATTCGGACCCGTTACAATGATGATTTGCTGCGATTCATTGTCCAGAAAAACATCGTTCGCCACGTAGGTTTCACCAATCGGCATCTGCTTTTCAATAACCGGATGACGCCCCTGCTTGATGTTCAGCTCATAACTTTCATTTATTTCGGGGCGAACGTATTTATTCTCATTGGCAACTCGATAAAATGAGAGCAAGCAGTCCAGTTGCGCCACTAAGTTTGAATTTAGTTGAACAGCCGAGACATAATCCAGTAAACTCAAAATCAGTTCATTAAAAATGCGTGTTTCGATAATTTGAATTTTCTCTTCCGCACTCAGAATTTTTTCCTCGTACTCTTTTAGTTCCTGCGTAACATACCGTTCTGCGCTTACAAGCGTTTGCTTACGTATCCACGATTCAGGTACTTTGTTCTTGTGTGTGTTTCGCACTTCGATGTAATAGCCGAATACATTGTTAAAAGCAATTTTCAACGAAGGAATGCCTGTTTTTTCGCTTTCTCGTTGTTGAATTTCGAGCAGGTATTTTTTCCCGGAACGAGCCAAACTCCTCAACTCATCCAGTTCATCATCTACACCGGAACGGATGACATCGCCTTTATTCAACAACACAGGCGGGTCATTTTGGATTTCTCTCTTTATTTTATCTGAAATAAGCTTGCAAGGATTAAGCTGTTCCGCAATTTTTTTTAGGCTCTCGTTATCAACATTTGCGCAACTTTCTTTGATGGGTTCAAGCGCCTGCAACGCCACTTTTAACTGCACCATTTCCCGCGGATTGATGCGCCCGACCGCCACCTTGGAAATAATTCGTTCCAAATCGCCCATAAGCGAAATTTGTTGTTCAAGCAACTCCCGAAGTTCTTTGTCTTTGAAGAAATATTCTACCACGGAATGGCGGTCCACAATAGGTTTCACGTCTTTCAGCGGAAATGCAACCCACCGTTTCAGCAAGCGTCCTCCCATCGGGCTAATGGTTTTATCTATCACATCCACAAGGGTTTTCCCGCCTTCGTTTATCGGTCTATAAAGCTCCAAATTTCTTACCGTAAAACGGTCAAGCCAAACGTAATGCTCCTCTTCGATGCGCGTAAGCTGTGTGATATGCCCGATTTGTGAATGGTGTGTTAAATCCAAATAGTGCAGAATTGCTCCGGCTGCCACTATCCCGTTTGTCAAATTTTGCACGCCAAAACCTTTCAAACTTTTCGTTTCAAAATGCTTCAAAAGCCTTTCCTGAGCAGTGTCCGGGACGAATGTCCAATCTTCAAGAGCATAGGTGTAGTATTTTGTCCCGAAATGATTTTCAAATTCTTTTTTCTTCGTCCGATCAAAAATAATTTCCTTGGGTGAAATGCTGCTTAACAGCTTATCCACATAATCAATCGCTCCTTCCGCCACCAAAAATTCTCCTGTGGAAATATCTAAAAATGAAACTCCGGCTTGGCTTTTATTTATGTAAACACTTGCCAAAAAAGTGTTTTCTTTTTGTGTCAAAGTGGTATCGCTGTACGAAACTCCAGGTGTAACCAACTCTGTAACACCACGCTTAACGAGTTTTTTGGTTTTTTTAGGATCTTCCAGTTGGTCACAAATGGCTACACGACATCCGGCACGTACCAATTTGGGAAGATAGGTGTCTAACGCATGATGCGGAAATCCGGCAAGCTCAACAGACGAAGCTTTCCCGTTGGCTCTTCGGGTCAATGTAATGCCTAAAATTTCGGATGCTTTGATGGCATCATCGGAAAAAGTTTCATAAAAATCGCCACAACGAAATAACAAAACCGCATCTGGATATTTGGTCTTGATTTCATTGAATTGCCTCATCATCGGAGTATCAACAGTTTTAGCCATAAGTTTTTATAGTAACAAGTACAAGGATAACTAAAGTGTACTGGGAAAATTAAATAATATGAAAACAGAAGATAAGTTGCACAAATGTAGCAATTAATCAAATAAGCTCCGTTTTATTCAAAATCCATTTAACAAAAAGCTTATACTCTATCCAATGCCTCTACCATTCTACTCCACTCATACTTCCTCTTTTCTAAACGTACATTTTCGGAAAATTGTTCAGTACGGTTGTTTTCAAAAAAATCAATCAACGCTTCCGCTATATCATTTACATTTGGGCTGACCACGTAGCCTACTTTCCCGTGGGGAATAGTTTCGCTCAATCCGCCCACATTGGTTACGAGCATCGGTTTCTCAAAGTTGTATGCAATCTGAGAAACTCCACTCTGTGTAGCTGAGTGATAGGTTTGTGCCACAATATCCGCTGAGTTGAAATAATATTGTACACGCTCATCAGGAATAAATTCGGAATGGAGAATAACGCTCTCTTCCAAAGCATGTTTATGAATAATTTCTAAATAAGGCTGTTTGGCTTCATAAAATTCTCCTGCAATAATCAGTTTTACAGGATATTGACGAAGCCTTACGTCGGTAAATGCCTTCAAAAGCAAATCCAACCCTTTGTACTTCCGTATAAATCCAAAAAAAAGAATATAGCGGAAATTTGGGTCTAAATCAAGTTTTTGCAGAGCATCTTCCCGTTTCATCGGTGCACCGTAGTGATCGTAAACCGGGTGTGGCGAAATTAATTTCGGCTTATTTCTCTTGTCAAATCGATTAATATCATCCACAACAGAATTTGTCATTGCCATAAATCCATCCATTGCATTGACAAAATACCTCGGGAACAATCTATCTAAAATAGTCGGCTCGTGCGGTATCATATTATGGACCAAGGCTATACGTTTGGTGGATTCCGACTTACACTGTCTTGCAATCGTCCCAAAGCACGGTGCAAAGAATGCCATCCAATAGCAAAAAATCACCTTATCGGCTTTCTTGGCGTCAATTTCTTTACCTAATCTTATCCAATTGAAGGGGTTTATCGAATTTATTTTGCGATAAATTTTAAGTTTATGTTTAGGCTTCTCGTCTGTGTATTGCGTTTTCCCAGGGAAAAGAAAAGACGGATACTGCAATGTGAAAGTATAAACCTCCACATCATGTCCTTGTATAACATATTCATTTGCAAGACGTTCATTAAACGCCGCCAATCCTCCGCGATAAGGATATGCCGTACCGATGATAATTATTTTCATCGTAAATTTTTATTTCTTATAATACAAAAATAGAAAATTATTTAATGGTTTAAAAGTTTTAGCAAGGATAGTTTTCAACACAAAATCAAAAGTGATAAAAATTACCAAAAAATCTTCACTGAGTCTTTTAATGAAGATTTTTTATCATTCTTCCGTTCTTTATGGGGAAATAAAATTGGATTAATCCGTTTCCTTTGCCTTAAATGACTCCCAAATAAAGAAACCAATCAACGACAAGAAAGCAATAATAGCCATTACTTGAGCTCCTGTTCCGCTCGGGTCACTCCAAACTTTCAAATCCAACACATCGCTTTTTCCGGTAATAAATATAATCAAAGCACCGATTACGCCGAACAGTGCCGCACCGGCAATAAATCCGGAAGCAATAAGAATGGCTCGCTGGTGACGAGCGTTGTTAAGTTTCGCATTTTTGCTGCTTTTATTAAACCAATGGTTCAACAATCCACCCACTACAAGCGGCGTGTTCAGTTGTAATGGAATAAACATTCCAAGTGCAAAGGCAAGCGGCGAAACACCCAACCAATTTACCAAAATAGCAATCACGGCGCCGATGCTGAGCAACATCCATTGTGCGCCCTGACCGGACATCAAAGGCTCAATAATGGCTGCCATAGCATTGGCTTGCGGTGCAATCATCGGGTTTGGATGTGTTTCTGTTGCCACAAAACCGTAAGCTTCGTTCAAAATAAAAATCACAGCACCAACCGTGGCTGCTGAAACCAACGTACCTAAGAATTTAAACGTTTCTTGCTTTATAGGCGTTGTTCCGAGCCAATATCCTACTTTCAAGTCGGTAACAAAACCACCTGCCATGGACAATGCCGTGCAAACAATTCCGCCGATAATTAACCCGCTTACCATTCCTTGCCAGCCGCTTAAACCAACCGAAACTAAAATTACGGACGATAAAATCAACGTCATCAGTGTCATTCCCGAAACCGGATTGGAACCAACAATGGCAATGGCGTTAGCGGCAACGGTAGTAAACAGGAATGAAATAATTGTTATTGTCAAAAGAGCTACAATGGCCTGAAGCAAAGTAACTTTTACACCGATTATCAGGAAAATAAACACGGCAACCAATGTTAAAAACAAAAATAGCATCACGAACGACATTTTTAAGTCTTTCTGCGTACGTTCTGTTGTTGCTTCTTCAGATTGCCCTTTCCCTTTTCCGCCTACGGCAAGTTTAAATGCACTCCCGATAACTCCTGATGATTTGATAATACCAATAATTCCAGCCATTGCGATAGCACCGATGCCGATTGGGCGTACATAGGCGGCAAAAATTTGTTCGGCACTCATTGCCGCAAATGGATTAATGCCGCCGCCTGCTGCCGCTGTCAATGCACCGATTTCATTTACTAAGGGTACAAAAACCAGCCAAGAAAGCAGTGATCCTACTGTGATAATCAGTGCGAAACGCAACCCGACCAAATAACCGAAACTAAAAATAAGCGCACTGACATTGAATTTCAGCACCATTTTAAATTTATCAGCCAAAACCGCTCCGGCAGAGATAATTCGAGTGTTGATTTCTTCGCTCCATAAACGGAATGCCGAGAAACAAAAATCGAACAAACCTCCAATTAAACCGCTTAAAACAAGCAACTTAGCTTGATTTCCACCTTTTTCACCGGTCATTAAAATTTCAGTTGTGGCTGTCGCTTCCGGAAACGGCAGTTTGCCGTGCATATCTTTCACGAAGTATTTTCGGAAAGGAATTAAAAATAGTATTCCTAAAAATCCACCCAACAGTGATGAAAAGAAAATTTGCCAAAAATTAACCTGAATTTCAGGATATTTTGCCTGTAAAATGTACAGCCCGGGAATAGTGAACACGGCTCCCGCCACGATTACTCCTGACGATGCTCCAATGGATTGAATAATGACATTTTGTCCCAGCGCACCTTTTTTACGAAAAGCAGCCGATGCTCCCACCGCGATAATTGAAATGGGGATAGCCGCTTCAAAAACCTGCCCAATTTTCAAACCTGAATACGCTGCAGCTGCCGAAAAAATCACTGCCATCAGCAATCCCATGCCTACAGACCAAGGCGTAACTTCCAATACAGATGCTTCTGCCGGCATCACAGGTTTATATTCTTCACCTTCTTTTAGCTCTCGATAGGCGTTTTCCGGTAATTTCACCGGTTGTTTCTTTTGTTCTTGTTCTTCCATAAAATATACTAATTACTTGAATTATTACGAATTATTTAGGCGTGTCGCCACTCCCGAACATCACACTTGCACTGGATGCACCGACTATAAACCTTGGACCACTTATAGTAAATAAGGACGTTGCGGGCGAAATTTTACCATCGTGGCAAACTACGCTCCACTCACCTTCAGGTAGTTCCACGCTTACATTTCTACGGTTTCCGTTGTAAATTACCAAAATTTCTTTCCAGCTGTCGCCGTTAGCATTGTCAGAAAGGGTAAATGCTACCACGTTTCGAACTCCCAGTTCGATAAATTTCAGGTGCTTTTTCATCATTTCCAGACTTGTCATTCGGAAAGCCGGATGAGCTTTGCGAAGAGCGATTAAACCCTGGTAATACGTAAAAATATCGTTGTAGGTAGTTTTGTTATTCCAGTTGATTTGATTGATGCTGTCAGGTGATTCATAAGTGTTGTTTACTCCTTTTTTATCACGGTAAACTTCTTCTCCGGCAAAAACAAACGGAACACCCTGCGATGTAAACACTATGGTTTGAGCCAATTTGTTGAATTTCTGAATTTCTGCTTCTGTTGCTCCACCGGGCCTACGCTTCCGAAGGGCGTCCACCAAACACATATCATCATGGCAAGAAACGTAGTTAATAATTTGCGTGGGCGATGTGGCATATGGTTTGTCGGTGTGGACAAGGCGTTCGTTAGTAACGTCCGGAAATACAGTGGATGCTGCAACGCTGAATTTCACAGCATTTTCCAAGCTGTCGCGCCCCGCAACAAATCCCGGAAATTCATTTGTCCAATTTCCTTTTAGAACATCCCGAATATCGTCACTAAAAACAGCAATCCCGTTCAACTGGCTCACGTTTTTCTTCAAAGCTCGTTTTTCTTCATCCAGTGGGGATGCAGCAGCAGTCCAGCCTTCGCCATAAATGATGATTCTCGGATCCACTTTGTCGAGTGCAGCACGAATGGCATTCATTGTTTCGATATCGTGAATGCCCATCAAGTCAAAGCGGAAACCATCCACATGATATTCTTTTGCCCAATGAACCACACTTTCAACGATGAATTTCCGCATCATTGCACGTTCAGAAGCAGTCTCATTGCCACATCCGGAAGCATTTGACCAAGTACTGTCGGCATTGAAACGGTAAAAATAACCCGGAACAAGCAGATTCAGATGACTGTTTTCACCCACATAAGTATGATTATAGACCACATCCATAATCACACCAATCCCTTCGTTATGAAGCGATTGAACCATTTGTTTGAATTCCTTGATGCGCGACACCGGATTTTCCGGATCGGTGGAATAACTGCCTTCGGGAACGTTGTAATTTTGTGGGTCGTAGCCCCAGTTGTATTTGTTTTCATCCAGTTTTGCTTCATCAATCGATGCAAAATCATACGATGGGAGCAAATGCACGTGTGTAACTCCCAGTTCTTTCAGGTGATCGATTCCGGTAGCTTGTCCGGCAGTATTTTTAGTTCCTTTCTCGGTAAATGCCAAAAATTTTCCTTTGTTTTTTATTCCCGACGTCGGTGAAATGGAAAAATCTCGCATATGAACTTCATAAATCACGGCATCTGTTACGTTCTCGGGCAGTACGTGTTTGTCATTTTCCCAACCTTCGGGATTCGTCTCAGCCATATCGATAATAGCGGCACGCTTACCGTTAATTCCAACAGCTTTTACCCACATCCCGGGTGTTTCGTCAAGCCACTGCTCACCCATTTTTACTTGAAAAGTATAAAATTTTCCTTTTAAATCGCCTTTTACATTTGCAACCCAGGTTCCGTTTTTAGAACGTCTCATATCCTTCATCTCATATGCAGAACCTTCGGAACCGCTATTAAAAAGGAGTAATTTCACTTCATCGGCTGTCGGTGACCAAACACGAAATTTTGAATTGTGTGATGAGTAAGTTAACTCAAGATCATCTCCATTATAAACGGGATATTCTTCGAAACTTTGAATTTTTTTTGAACTTTGATTGCAACTTGCCAATAAACCTATAGCAAGTACTATGAAGAGTAATTTTTTCATGATTTATGTATATTTTTTAGAACCAAAGTTCAAAAATAATTTAAAATTGGCAATTTTCCTAACTTCAACTGAAAAAGTATAAATATTTAAATCTAGATACGGTTACCAAGCAATAGAAAATTTTTTGATAAAACCGATGCAAAATCATTTTGGAAAGCAGTAGATACTGCCGATTTAGAGTAAAATGTATCAATTTAAGATATCACATCAATCTGCATACTAACTTTATATTTACATTTAGATGTGTTAATATTAATTAATTTTTACACAAAAATAACCGAAAACATGTTTTATAACATATTTTTCACTACTTTTGTGACAATTCAACGTTGCATTTTTTAACCACAAAAAATATTATTAATTATGTTTATTGAAAAAATTGGCAATAATGCAGGTCTTATTTGGAATGCATTGTCAGAAGGCGAATTAGAAGTTAAAGCCGTAAAAAAAGCCACAAAACTAACCGAAAAGAATCTAAATTTAGCTCTTGGATGGTTAGCACGTGAAGGAAAAATTTCTTTCAGAGAAGAAGGAAAAGAATTGTTTATTTCATTGGTTTAATAAACAAAAGCATTTTATAACAAAAGCGGATTCGTTTTAATAAATAAACAAATCCGCTTTTGTTGTATTTAGATTATTCTATTCCATGTAGTGCAGTTATTCTGTTGCTTTACTTTTCTTTTCTCTGCTATGTCTTCTCCATTCAAAAAGTTTGAAAAAAATAATGATCGCAATAAATATAAAAATTATTGCTACAACTACGGGTATAAACAATGCCGTTATGGATGTACCGAGAGCAGCGACGTTTTCACCGGTTGAAACAACAGGATTTGCCGTTCCGCCCGTGAACTTACTGGATGTAAATCTCGACAATACACTTCCGCTCTGCATGGTTGCAGCAGCACCTCCACCAACAATAAATCCCATAATCCATTTCATAAGTTCATGATCTACGGGAAGTACCGAAGTCATCAAAAGCGTGCCAGCACCCACCGCCAGTGGCGTAGTAATGGTGTCTAAAAGGTTATCTATAAACGGGATATAGTATGCCAATACTTCCACAACGGCAGCTGTTCCGAAACTAATTATTGCAGGAAGACTACCCAGCCAGGAAAAATTTTCAGTCAAGGGGATAATGTTGAAATGAGCCGCCACACTCGCTACCAACATCGGGATAAACACACGAAATCCGGTGCTTGCACTCAACGCAATACCTAACGCAACTGCTGTAATAAGTTCTCCGTTCATTGTTTGGCAAATTTATACAAAATTTTGAAATATAGAGCAATAATTAAGCCAAAAAATATCCAAAGAAACACCAATTAGTGGTGCTAATACAAGAACCAGAATTTGAGAGAAGAGTTTCCTAAAAATTAAGAGAGCTTCACTTTACCCTTTAACAATGCGTAATCAATAACTTCTTTAATATCAGTCACGTAATGAAATTTTAATCCTTTCAAATAAATCGGTTTTATTTCTTCTATGTTTTTCCGATTTTCTTCACTAATGACTATATTTGTGATTCCTGCTCGTTTAGCAGCAAGGATCTTCTCCTTGATTCCACCAACAGGAAGCACTTTTCCTCGAAGTGTAATTTCACCTGTCATTGCAATGTTTTTTCGCACTTTTCGCCTAGTAAATGCAGAGATTAAGGCTGTTACAATGGTTATCCCGGCTGAAGGTCCATCCTTTGGTATTGCACCCTCCGGAACGTGAACATGAACACTATTCTCTTCCAACAGTTTCGGGTTAATGCCAAACTCTTCGGCGTTGGCCTTAACATATTGAAGAGCAAGCATGGCCGATTCTTTCATCACATCTCCTAAGTTTCCCGTAAGCGTAAGTTTCGAATTCTTACTTGGACTCAAACTGCTCTCGATGAAAAGAATACTACCTCCCACACTAGTCCACGCAAGACCCGTTACTACACCAGCATAGTCATTGCCTTCATATTTTTCCTTGCTGTAAAGCGGAACTCCCAGATATTCCCTTATATCTTCGGGGGTCAGCTCCACATTGTATTGGCTTTTTGTAGCGATTTTAAGTGCTACTTTCCGCATCAACGCGGTGATTTTTCGATTCAGTTCGCGCACACCCGATTCGCGTGTGTACTGATCAATGAGCTGCTGTATTACTTTTTTGTTGAGCATGAATTGTTCGCCGGTTAAGCCGTGGTTTTCAAGCTCTTTGGGTATCAAATGACGTGATGCAATTTCTACTTTTTCTTCCTGCGTGTACCCGCTGACTTCAATCAACTCCATTCTGTCTAAAAGTGGACGTGGAATTGAATTTAAATCATTGGCTGTGGCTATAAAAAGCACTTTTGACAAGTCAAAATCTATATCCAAATAGTTGTCGTGAAATGCAAAATTTTGCTCAGGGTCAAGCACTTCCAACAATGCTGAAGACGGATCGCCTTTGTAACTGGTGTTGATTTTATCCACTTCATCAAGTACAAAAACCGGATTAACCGAACCTGCTTTTTTAATGTTTTGCAAAATTCTACCCGGCATAGCACCAATATAGGTGCGTCGGTGCCCACGAATTTCAGCTTCATCGTGCAAACCACCTAACGACATTCGAACATACTTTCTGCCAAGCGCAGTGGCTATTGATTTTCCGAGTGATGTTTTCCCTACTCCCGGTGGACCATGCAGACAAATTATCGGTGATTTCAAGTCACCTTTCAATTTTAGAACAGCAAGGTACTCCAACACTCTTTCTTTCACCGTCTCCATACCAAAGTGGTCTTTATCAAGCACTTTTCTGGCGTTCTTAATGTTGAATTTGTCTTTTGTATATTCCCCCCAGGGAATTTCCAACATCGTTTCTACGTAATTTATTTGAACTGTATATTCCGGTGAATGCTGATTGATTCGTTCAAGCTTGTTTAACTCTTTTTCAAATATTTTCCCAACTGCTTTCGACCATTTTTTTGCCTTAGCACGTTCTCTGAAATCTTCCAAATCCTTTTCAGGTGACATTTCACCCAACTCACTCTGAATGGTTTTTATTTGCTGCTGTAAAAAATATTCACGTTGCTGCTGATCAATGCCTTTTTTCACTTTATTTTGGATAGACGTCTTAATTTCTATCAATTGAGACTCTCGATTCAGCAAATTCAAAAGCTGATAGGCGCGCTCCATTACTTCGTTAATTTCGAGCAAACGCTGCTTTTCTTCTACGCTCAATCCAAAATTAGTACAAATGTAATTGATAAGGAACACAGGATTATCAATATTCCGTATTGCAAAAGCCATTTCAGGTGGTACTATTCCTGAACTTTCTACGATTTTTACAGCCAAATCACGGATAGATGACACAAGTGCAACAAACGATTTATCTGAAACATCGGGAAGTATGTCCTGTACCGGTGTGATTTTGGCACGCATAAACGGCTTATTGGAAACTACCTCATCAAGTGTAAATCGTTTTTTTCCCTCCAAAATTACGGTAGTTGTATTGTCCGGCATCTCCAAAACACGGACAATCTGTGCCACTACACCCATTTTGTAAAGTTGCTCATGGGTCGGGTCTTCAATTTGCTTATCTATCTGAGTACAAACCCCTAAAAGCCCATCATCATCCTGTACTTGACGTATTAGTCGTAACGACTTAGGACGTGCTACTGCCACCGGAACCAGCACTCCGGGATATACTACCATATTCCTCAATGGCAATATCGGCATTACATCTCCCGGATTCAATGCTACATCAGACGGATTTTCATCCAATGATATAATCGGTAGCACCTCCGCTTTGCTCATCATTTCGTCGGTTAAAAGTTTTTCAAATCGTTTATTCATCTGTCTTTTTTTCATTCTTTCAGCTTCAATTTTAAAGCTTATGTCAAAATGTCATACTATTTAAAACCATATACCCATCAAAAGCATTATAAGTTACTGAATTTCTTTTGATTACAAATTGGTTTCTTGTTTGTTTATTAACATAATTCAATAGTTATGCCAAAGCCGAGCAATTGGTTGTCAGAGATAAAAAAACTACAAGTTATCCACTTGTAGCTTTCATACATACGGAATTAAGCTTGTTTTTTACCACCTTGTAATTTCTACTTTTTTAGTTGCTTCTTGGTGTTCATTTCTGTACTTCACCCTTTCCACTATTTTCTCAGCAACGCTTCTAAACGCCTGAGCTGTAAGACTATCTGATTTAGCAGCAACGGGTATTCCATCATCGCTTCCTTCACGTATGGACTGCACGAGCGGGATTTGCCCGAGAAGCGGTACATTCAATTCTTCGGCAAGCTTTTTACCTCCGTCTTTTCCAAATATATAATACTTGTTTTTAGGAAGTTCTGCCGGTGTAAACCACGCCATATTTTCTATAATTCCGAGTACGGGGACATTCACTTTGTCCCCCAAAAACATATTAATTCCCTTTCGAGCATCGGCAAGGGCAATTTCCTGCGGTGTAGTAACTGCCACAGCTCCCGTAATTCCCATGGTTTGTACCAACGTAAGATGGATATCTCCGGTCCCGGGCGGAAGATCCATGATAAAATAGTCTAATTCTCCCCAACGAGCGTCAGTAATCAACTGTTTGAGTGCATTGCTCGCCATACTGCCACGCCACACGAGCGCTTGATTGGGGTCCACTAAGAAGCCGATAGAAAGCATTTTAACTCCATATTTTTCAATGGGCAGAATGGTCTGCTTGCCGTCCTTCTCTTCAGCATAAAGCTGTGCATCCTCTTCGCCAAACATTTTGGGAAGTGACGGACCATGAATATCAGCATCTAAGAGTCCTACTTTATACCCAAGCGAAGCAAGTGAAACAGCCAAATTGACAGAAACCGTTGATTTCCCCACACCCCCCTTGCCCGAAAATACGGCAATGATGTTCTTTACATTGGGAAGAATAGATATCGGTTTAGGCTTGGGGCGTTCCTTAACAATTGCTTTTATATTTCCCTTAATATCAATATCTTCGCTGATATAAGTTAGTATAGCTTGTTCGGCTGCTTTTACCACCGATTTGTAAAAAGGGTCATTCGGTTTTTCAAAAAGGAGTGAAAAACTGACCTTATTTCCGTCAATCCGAATATCGTCCTGCACCATATTCATCTCTACGATGTCTTTTCCGGTGCCCGGATAACGGACATTTTTCAATGCGTCAAGAATTAATTTTGGATAAAGTGTCATAATATCTAATTTGCAAAATCTCAAATAATATCCATGTAAAGGGATTTACTTTGTTGTATTTTTATGAATTTGGGAGTCTTCTGTCGCGTTTAAAACTCCTGTATGAGTCGCGTTCTATTTCAATTTCAGGCTCTATAAGTTCTTTGTCTCGAAGCGGTTTGAATCGGATGTATTTTATGGTTATTCCGCGCTCCAACCACTGTTTTTCGTAGTAGGTTTTTATGCTCAAAATTGGGTTTAAGTTTTCTTTTGAATAAATATCTTCTATCAATTCCTCTACCGGAAATTGATTTAATCTCACCATTTCACGGGTATAGGTAAACATAAAATTGCTATCGGTTTTCAGATGAATAACTCCGTCTGCACTCAAAAAGTTCAAATATGAGTTGATAAAGTTTGTTGCAGTAAGCCGTTTTGTTGTTTTTTTCATCTGTGGATCGGGGAAAGTGAGCCAGATTTCGCTTACCTCATTTTCTCCGAAAAAATGATGAATCATTTCGATGTTAGTGCGAATAAAAGCTGTATTTTTTAATTCCTGTTGCAACGAAGCTTTCGCACCGGTCCAGAGACGGGCACCTTTAATATCTACGCCGATGTAATTTTTGTCCGGGAACTGTTTGGCAAGTTCAACAGTATATTCACCTTTGCCGCACCCCAGTTCAAGCACAATGGGATTGTTGTTTTTGAAGAAAAGCTCATTCCATTTGCCTTTCATTTCAAATTTTTTACCTTCAAAAAATACCTTTGACGGTACTTGAAACACATGCGGAAAGGTTTTCAGTTCGGCAAATTTTGCTAATTTATTTTTTCCCATAACATCAAAAACAAAAGTTTGAAGCAGAATGTAAAATGTGCTGATACACAATAATCAATCACCACAATTTATCAATAACACAAATCGCTTTATCTTTTAACCTTGTAACTACTTTATTAATTCCACCCTTAATCCGATTTCCTTTATTCCGATTAACACCGAATCTCGCATGCCATGTCTAACTTTAATTTGGTAGGTTCCACTATCGGGCAGTTGAATGTTTTGTCTATAAAAAACGGGCATCTCTTTAACGGCATTTCCTGTTCCGAGCCATTTTCCAAACTCATCAGCTAAGTAGCATTCTATGGTGTCTTGGGTCGTGTTACCTTTTGCATCTGTATTCTCTAAAAACATCCAAAAATTCTGATAAGGGTAATTTCCAAAATGGCGAACATGAAGAAACACATCGTAACGTGAAAGCGTGTCCTGAATATGGTAGTCGAACATCAGCAAACTGTCTTTATGCCAACCACTTATAGGCGTCTGACGATAGCTAAAAAACACTTCATTTGGATTGCACGCAACAAAACTGACGACCAATAGAAACGCTATAAAAATTCTATTTCCTTTCATTTCGTCTGGATTTATTACTTTTGTTTCTCGGTTTATTTTTATTCCTATTTCTTCGCGATCTTCCCCTTCGGCGCTGTGATGAACGCGATGTTTTTCTACCATCAAAGCGACTAACACTGTCCTGCCCTACTGCATTTTCATATCCCACTTTTTTTCCTTTTGATTTCGGTTGTTCCTGTAAAACTTCAGGCTTATTTCCCTTTTTGTTCATCTGAATAACAGCTTTCGCACGCTCAGCATCGATTGTGACTAAATCAGTAGGAGTGTTCTTATCTGTAGAATAGGTTATCAGCCCTTTGAATATGTCTGTTTTGAAGTGGTAGTAGGTGTTGGTGGTTGTTTTCAATTCTATTTCTCGTGACGGAAGTTTTTTCTGTGCATCCAGGTAGCTTTCCAATTCAAAATTTAGGCAACATTTTAATTTTCCGCACTGTCCGGCTAACTTTTGCGGATTAAGTGAAAGGTCTTGGCTGCGAGCGGTACTGGTAGAAACGGATTTAAAATTAACAATCCAGCTTGCACAGCAGAGCTCCCGTCCACATGGCCCGATACCGCCAATTCGTCCGGCTTCTTGGCGTGCACCTATCTGCTTCATTTCAATACGAACACGGAAAGTTTCGGCAAAAACTTTAATCAACTGACGGAAGTCTACTCGTCCATCAGCAATGTAATAAAAAATAGCTTTATTTCCATCACCTTGGTACTCCACATCACCTATTTTCATGTCAATATTCATGTTTTCTGCAATTTGACGCGATTTAATCATCGTGTCCTGCTCTTTTGCCTTTGCTTTGTGATATCTTTCCATGTCCGAATCGCGGACTTTGCGATATATTTTCTTTATTTCGTACTTATTCAGGTCGATGTTGTACTTTTTCATCTGAAGCGTTACGAGTTTTCCCACGAGCGTAACTTCACCAATATCGTGTCCCGGTGAAGCTTCCACGGCAACCATATCGCCTTTAGAAAGGTCGAGATTATTCACGTTTTGGTAAAAGCCTTTCCTGGTGTTTTTAAACTGAACTTCCACCAAATCGGTTTCTTTCACCGTTTCGGGTAGGTTGCTCAACCAATCGTAAACGCTTAATTTTTTATCGGTAGTATTGCGACATCCACCGCAAGTAATGCAGGGAGCGGTATAATATTCATTGACATTCATTTCTAAATAATCTTATTTTTTCAACAGCATAATGATTTTCAAAACTAAATCGAAAAACACCATTTTTGCATTGACGTTTTGCTCAATGTGGCGTTCTGCTAACGACAATTCAGCCACAAGTTCTTCCACGTTTCTTTCGTTGATAAACGGCGAAAAATTGGTAGAAAATTTTGTTTCGTAATCGGTCATATAATTTAGTTCGGGGTGTTTCAAATTAAAAATATAATTTTCGCGCACCATATTTTGCGCGTAAGCCAAAAAATGTTTCTGTCTTTCGCGCCCCACGTTAGCCGACGCCATATCGTCCGCCCAGTTTTTCAGCGTTTTCAGCGAGCTGTGATTTCGCTTGTTGCCAACCAACCAAGCTAAACGCATAATTTCTACAAATCGGTCAAAATTCTGTATCTGCGATTGGCTATCGCCCAACATCGCTTTCGCTTTTAAGAAACTGCCTTCGGCAATACGCGCAGCATTGTTTATCTCTGTTTGCGATTTTTCCGGACTGAGCTTGCCGAGCGCTTCCGCAATTTCTGACTCAGCCAATCGCGGTATTTTCACATGTTGCGCCCGCGAAAGAATGGTGGTAATTATCCTATCCGGATTATTTGAGACCAAAAGAAAAACCGTGAATTCAGGCGGTTCTTCCAAAATTTTTAGCAGTTTATTGGCACACGCTTCGTGCATCAACTCCGGTAACCAAATTATCATCACCTTGTAGTCACTTTCGTAGGTTTTCAGGTTCAGCTTTCGGATGATTTCGGAACTTTCATTCGAGTAAATCATCCCTTGCTTAGCACCGTCACTTATTTTTTCATACCACTCATTTACGCTAAAATATGGATCTTCCAAAAACATTTCTCGAAATTCCGGCAAAAAATCATCTGATACTACAGTAGTGGTTTTGGGCGGTTTGATTACCGGAAACACAAAATGAAGATCTGGGTGTTGTAGCTGGCTATATTTCACACATGACGGACAAACTCCGCAAGCATCTGTTTCAGTGCGATTTTTACAGCTGATGTATTGCGCATATGCCACAGCCAAAGCCAATTTCCCTACTCCGGGATCGCCGTGAAGCAACTGGGCATGCGGAATTCGTCTATCCTGAACAGAGCGGATAAATCGACTCTTAATCTCTTGCTGGGCTATGACGTCTTTAAACAATTGGTTAATTTGTTAAATGGTTAATTCGTAAATTAATTCGATAGTTCGATTACCTATTCAGCTATGCAAAGTTAAAAGAATTATAGTTTAATTTCCTATTTTTTGAGAATTTTTAAAAAACAAAAGTCCAAAACATCAAAATCTTGGACTTTTGAAATATAGATAAACAAGTTTGTTTGAAAGTCTCTTATTTCACAATTTGCAAAAATGCTGCATCAGCTGCGTATTTAGCAAATTCCAAATCAGTCAAAGCTTTTTTGGCAAAGCTCTTGTTGCGCTTGATGGCAGTACGTAAGTTGGTGTAAACCGCATCCCGATCATTAGTACGAGCGCCGATGATAGCTGCCAAATATGCAGTTAGCCCATTCGGTTTTGCCACAGCGGCAAGCGTGCGGCGAGCCGAATTATAATCGTTGTTCAAGATTTGCGCCAAGGCAGCGTTGTTGGAATTAACATTGTTCATCGTGCTTTGAGCTTTCGTGTAGTCGCCTTGTGCGATGTAGCTTGTACCAAGGGCTGCGTCTAAGTTTCCGGTAGTTCCTGTCGCTTTGCCGAGATAAGCTTGTGCATCATCGCCATTTCCTCTTGTCAAGCTCAGTAAGCCCAAGTTGTAGTTCGCATCCGGTGAATTAGGATCAAGTCCAAGCGCTTTTTTAAATAAAGTTTCAGCTTCATCCAAAGCATCTAACTCATAACGAAGCACACCCAAGTTGTTGTAACCACGTGCATCTTGCGGATATTGATTGATAAATTTGTTGTAAATTTCCATTTTCTCTCTATACGAATCCACCAATGTTCCGGCATAAAGTAATTCTTTCTTGCTCAATACTTTAGGATTATTTCGAGCCAAATTTAAAATTTCTTCGTCAGATTTTCCTGTTACATCAACTGTTAGGTTCAAACGTGAGCGACGAAGTTTTGGAAGGATTTCTCTTGCGACATCCTTAAATGCAACCGAAAGATTTTTGATTTCGCGCTCACGTTGTTCCGGATCTTGATACATGGAAAGCACTCTCAAAATCAAATCTTTATCTTGAATATCTGAAGCTTCCATCAGTTTTTGGAATCCTTCCCAGTCTTCTGCGGTAAATTTACTATCAATGGTCACATCAGCTCTCAACTTTTTCATTTCCTTGTTCAGGTAGTCTGTAGTGACTTTCCGGCGTTTTTCAGCTAAGTTGGTGTTCAATTCGATTGACCCATCCGGTGAAGCATATCCAAGCACTTCCAACGATGAAATTTCTTTGTTTTGAGCGTCGCGAGCTTCCTTTACTTTTTGGTAAAAATCAACCATGTCTGATTTTTTTAGTTCCGTATTTCGAAGTTGTGCCTGCTCAATTAAGAAAAGGATATCGGCATTTTGAGTTTCTTGTGTAACACGCTTAAAATGGTCTGGCGCCACCGCTGTTTTTATTTCATCCGGTGAAAGAGAAGCCAGTTGAGAAGTAGCAATTACCCCATCGGCAACTTTTACCGCCGGGATTTTGTAGGTTTTCTTGCCTTGTTTTACATCAAAATTGAGAAAAAGTTCCGATTTTGCCATCTCTGGTTTGTAAACAAAAGAAGGGTTAATGGCATACGTCCCACCCATAGCATAACTTACAGTTTGATTATTTCCAAGCACTTTTTCGCCCTGAAATGTTTTAGGTTCACCTTTTTGTTCGGTTCCGTTGTACTTAAGCACGGGGGTTATGGTTACTTCGGCCTTCTTGTTGAAATACTTTTGTGGAAATGTGCCTGTTACGGTTGCATCCACTTTCCCACCATTTACAGCCAGTGGGCTGGGATTTGTTTTGAAATAACGGGCATCCAAAGCCGTCATTTTCTTACTACATGACGTAAATACCAATGCAGATGCAATTACAGCCGCAAAGAATAATAATTTCTTGTTCATAATGACTTTCTTGTATGTTAATTTATTTGATAATCTCTTAGACAAAATTACCCATAATATCTCATTTTTATTGTATCAAAAATATATTTTAACATTTGAAACCGTTTTTTGTTAAATGTTTAATGCTTTTCGTTTTAAATGCTCAGTTTCCTTTATCTTTGTTATTCTTTTTAAGAAGTAAAACATCTTGAAAAACATCAATCGGCTATACTATTTTTTAAGGATTATTAAAGTTTCCACGCAACCAAGAAAGTTGATGAATGCATTTAGATTGTGGCTTTCATATCGGTTATCCACATTTGGTGTTCTCACGAAGTGGAAGATAAAACCGCTGTTTGTTTCCATTGAACCGATAAATATTTGTAATTTGAAATGCCCTGAATGTCCTGTCGGGATGTGCACACAGCAGGTTGAAGCGGTAAATTTCAGTTTAGAAACTGCCAAAAGACTGCTTGACGAGCTTGCTCCGACTTTGACGCATGTGATTCTCTATTTTCAAGGAGAACCGCTAATTAGCAAAAATTTCGTGGATTTGGTAAAATATGCCCACGCTAAAAAATTGCTTACATCCACTTCCACAAATGCACAGCTACTTACAGATGAATTAGCGAAAAACATTGTGGAATCGGGGTTGGATAGGCTGATAATTTCAATGGATGGAACTACTCAGGAAACATATGAAGCCTACCGCGTGGGCGGGAATCTGGAAAAAGTAATTCAAGCGATTGAGCTTGTTGTAAAGTGGAAAAAAGAATTAAGGTCGGCTTCCCCGCTGGTTGAAATTCAGTTTATTGTGCTGAAAACCAACGAACACCAGATGGGCGACATGAAACGGCTCGCCAAAAAGCTGAAAGTTGACAAACTGACGTTCAAAAGCGCCCAGCTTTATGATTTTGAAAACGGGAATCCATTCCTTACGACCCTTAAAAAATATGCCCGATACGAACTTCGCACTGACGGAAAGTACCATATAAAATCACCTTTGAGAAACAGTTGCAAAAGACTGTGGAATGGTGCTGTGATTAACTCACGGGGCGAAGTTCTTCCCTGCTGTTTTGATAAAGACAGTTCGTTCGTATTTGGAAACGTGAACAACGAAAGTTTTGAAAAATCGTGGCACAGCCCCAAGGCATACCGTTTCAGAAAAAAGATTTTAGAAAACCGAAAGCAGTTTGATATGTGCAGGAATTGCACGGAGAGATAAAATTTGGAACTCTGGCTTTTTTCAAAAAGAGTGCGATTAGCAAGAAATCTTTTGCCAATCGCACTCTTTGTTCTTTTATGAGATGTGTTTTTTAATTAAATGTAAAACTCATTGGCATCAACGCATAAATTCCGTTCATCGATTTTGCTTCTTCGATTTGTTTCAAGATTTGATAATTTTCGTTCCCAATCGATTTTTTCAGGAATTTCACTTCTGCATCACCACTAAACTCTTTAAGCAGCGTGGTCATAAAGTCTTCTTTCTCTGGATATGATTTGAGCGAATATTTTTCCAGTCCAGCTTTTTTCGCCGCAATAGTAATGGCATCATTCAACCCACCGAGTTCGTCCACCAACCCAAGTCGTTTAGCGTCTTCGCCGGTCCACACACGCCCTTCGGCAATGGCTTTAAGCGAATCGATTTGCATACTCCTGCCATCTGCACACCGTTTCGTGAATAATTCATAACCGCGATTTATTGAGTTCTGCATCAGATTCCTTTCTTCGGGTGTGAAAGCACGATTGTAGGTTATAGCATCACTGAGTTTATTAGTTTTCACTCCGTCGTACGTCAACCCTATTTTCTTATTCAAACCATCGATATTGGGAATCAATCCAAAAATTCCGATAGAACCTGTCAGCGTATTGGGTTGAGCAAGAATAGTATCTGCATCGCAAGCAATATAATATCCGCCTGAAGCTGCGTAATCGCCCATTGACACAATCACCGGTTTTTCTTTTTTCAATTGTTCAATTGCGTGCCAAATCTGCTCGGAGCCGTAAGCGCTGCCGCCGCCCGAGTTGATTCGGAGCACAACAGCTTTAACCGTTTTTTCATCTTTCACTTTTTGGATGGTTTTTACCAAATCTTCCGAAACAATCCCATCCCTTTCTGGCATATCAATGCCTCCGACACCATAAATCACGGCAATTTTCTCTTTTCTCATTTTTTCAGAAACAGCCACGTTGTTCATTTTAGAATGTGATAGGTATTTTACATCTTTGGACTCTTTCTGCTTTGCCATTTTTTTTATTACATCTTTCATCCCATCAGCGTAAGTCAGCGAATCCACCAATTTGTGTCCCAGAATAGCTTCAGGAGTCATGAAAGTTACGTTTTCATCGGCTAATTGGTTTAATTGCTCGGTAGAAATATTACGTGATTTTGAAATTGCCGAAAGCATATTATTCCAAATCGAGCTAACAAACACATTGACTTGCTCTTTGTTAGCATCACTCATTTTAGTCTGAATGTAAGGTTCTACGGCTGATTTGAAAGTCCCCACTTTCACCACCTGCATTTCTACTCCCAGTTTGTCAAGGGTGTTTTTAATAAAAGCCGAGTTAGCTGCAATTCCTTGCAACTCAACCATTCCGATAGGATTGAGATAAATTTTGTCGGCCACCGAAGCCAAGTAATAGTTTTTTTGGCTATACATATCGGCATAAGCTACAATGAATTTTCCAGAAGTTTTAAAATCTTCCAACGCATCACGAATTTCCTTTAGCGAAGCAAAGCCACCACTCAACATACCACCATTCAGGTAAATGCCAAGGATGTTGTCGTCATTTTTAGCTTTTTTGATATTGGCAAGGACATCGTCCAAACCAATGGTTTTAACTGCCGACTGCCCCATGGAGCTCGCGAAAACCGAAGAAAACGGATCATCCTTAGAACGTTCTATCAGATTGCCTTTCAGCTCCAACTCATAGACAGAGTTAGGTGATGTTTTTACCTTTTTTTCAGACGATGCAGCAAAAGCACCAACTATACCGAAAAAAATCAATAGACCTATCAACGAAGTAATGATAATACCAACTATCGTGGCTAATGTGAATTTAAGAAATTGTTTCATAAATTGTTTATTTTTTAATTGAAACCGCAAGATAGTGATTTTTTCAATAAGGGAATAAGGTTTATGAAAAAAGATTTAAAAAAGATGATTTTTTTGTACTATTTTACAAATAGATGTCAAAACGGTTTCAAAATCAACACAAAATAATGGAATAAATCCAAACTTAAGTTTTTAAAAAACACAAACCACCGACAAGTACAAAGACTTTATCGGCATTTACTTTTTTGCTTTAGAATTTCTAAACAAACCCCATCAATACATTCTTCAAATACATCTTATCCATTCCACCGGATTGGCGCCAAACGATATTGCCGTTTTTGAAAATCATTAATGTCGGAACGGACTGAATCTGATACTTGGCAGCCACAGCAGGATTTTTGTCTACATCAATTTTTAACACGCGCGCCTTGCCTTGCACTTCTCTCCCAATGGTTTCAATTGTAGGTGCCATTGCTTTGCAAGGTCCGCACCAAGTAGCGTGAAAATCGACTAACACCGGTGTGTTTGAATTAATTATTTCTTGAAAAGTCTGCATGAAATAAATTACAATTTATTGCATAAAAAAGTCTCTTCGCCCATAAACGAAGAGACTTTAGAGCTATTATTTACTTAATTTCAATCACTTTAGGAGCTTTCGGTTTAGCTTCTTCCTTTTTCGGAATCGTAACCGTAAGAATTCCCTTTTTGTAAGCAGCTTCCACCTTGTCGCCATCGGCAGACTCAGGAAGTGTAAATGAACGTGTGAAAGCCTGGTAACTAAACTCACGCTTCGTGTAGCAGGCGCTTTCGTCTGATTCCTTTTCTTCTTCTTGTTTTTCAGAAGAAATAGTCAGTGTGTCATTGTGCACTTCAATTTTGAAATCGTCTTTGTCAAAACCAGGTGCGGCTACTTCAATTCCGAACTCGTTGTCATTTTCTTTCACATTTACCGAAGGTAAAGTGGTGTTTGTTTTTGAATAATTTCTTGAAGTCCAATCAAATAAATCGGTGTCAAAAAAACGGTCAATCAATGGATTGCCTGTAAATCTAACTAGTGTCATAATTTGTTTCCTTTCTTTTTTTAAGTGTTATTTTTTATTATTGTTTCCGCCCTATTTATTGCAAAACAAATACCAATTGAACAGTTCGGTCATTTTGTCTTGTTTTTAAAAATTAGCGTTGTTAAAAACAACTCAAAACACATCCAATCGAGCACGCTACCTATTGTAATTTAATCAGATAGATCTATTCTTGGAAAACCAAAAATAACACGCCAAATTGGCAGCAAAGTTCGTCTTTTTCTGTATATTTTTCATTTTGAAAAAAATAACATACTTTTGTTTATTAATCTGTATTTTCATTATGAGTAAAATCTCGTTTACCGCATCGCCTATCGGTATTTTTGACTCTGGCTACGGCGGACTGACCATTTTGGATAAAATTAGAAAAGAGTTGCCTGAGTATGATTTTTTATACTTGGGAGATAATGCCAGAACGCCATATGGTACACGATCGTACGATGTTGTTTACAAATTCACGCTCCAATGCGTGGAGTATCTTTTCAGGCAAGGATGCCACTTGGTGATTTTAGCATGTAACACGGCATCAGCAAAGGCTTTACGGACGATACAGCAAAATGATCTACCGAAGATTGACCCTTTGCGTCGAGTGCTCGGCGTAATCCGCCCCACTGCCGAAGAGATTGGGAAATACACGAAAACCAATCACATCGGGCTTTTCGGAACGGAAGGAACAGTGAAATCAAATTCTTATCCACTCGAGATTCAGAAATTATTTCCTGAAATAAAAGTGGTTTCTGAAGCGTGTCCGATGTGGGTTCCGCTTATTGAAAACAACGAGCATTTGGACGCAGGAGCTGATTTTTTTGTAAAAAAACACACAAAAAACCTAATGAGCGCCGATTCGAAAATTGACACCGTGATTTTGGGATGCACGCACTATCCGCTTTTGAAATCGAAAATAGAAAAGGAACTGCCGACGAACGTAACAGTAATCTCGCAAGGTGAAATCGTGGCGAAGAGCTTGGCGGACTATCTTCACAGGCATCCTGAAATAGACGAAAAATGCTCTAAAAACGGCAGAACACGCTATTTAACCACCGAAAATCCCGAGAAATTTTCATCGTCAGCTTCCATATTTTTGGCTGATGATATTGTAGCGGAGCACGTGGAAGTGGAGTGAAAGTGTCTGTAAAAAATTTGAAATGACAGTCTTGATTTCTTTAATAATTCTATTTGTTTACTCGTTTTTGATAATTAAATTTATCAAAGGCTGGAACACTATTCCTTTTTTCAAGGCAGAAAAGTCTGAACTGCAAACCCGAGTTACCATTATCACGCCTTGCAAAAACGAAGTTGACAATCTTCCACAACTTTTCAAAGCAATCAACGAGCAGAGTTATCGCAATTTTGAGCTTATCGTGGTGGACGACAACTCGATAGATGGTTCATACGAGTTTGCCGTAAGAGTAAGCCTTTATTGGCCGACATTAAAAGCAAGAAAAAGCATAGGCTCAGGCAAGAAAAGCGCCATCTACACAGGTATTTATCTATCTGAAAACGAATTGATTATCACGTTAGATGCAGATTCTATTCCATCGTCCGACTGGCTGAGAACCATCGTTCTATTTTACGAAAAAAACCCTTCCGATTTGATTATCTGTCCTGTAAAAACGGGCGAAAGCAATGCGTTTATCGGTCATTTCGAACAGTTTGAGTTTGCCAGCTTGGTGGCGTCAGGCGTCGGGGCGGTCGGTGCCGGAAAGCCGATTCTGTGCAACGGCGCTAATTTAGCGTTCAGGCGTGATGCGTGGCTGATGAGCGAATCAGAATTGCATTTTGATGAACCAAGCGGTGATGATATTTTCCTGCTTCAAAGTATTAAAAGGCGAAAAGGTGTTATTCGTTTCTTAAAATCGACTGATGCTATGGTGGTTACGCGTCCTTCGAGAAGCGTAATATCATTTTTCAAACAACGAAAAAGGTGGGTTTCCAAGCTGTCTGCTTTCAAAGATTTTCAATTTGCTTTCACGGCAATATCTGTTTTCGCCATTTGCTTTTTAATAGTGCTAAACTTGGTTCTTGCTTTCGTAAATGTCCGTTTTTTATACTTGTCCCTAGCACTTTTTGTATCTAAATGGATTGTGGATTTGATGTTTTTCAGAACAATCCAATCATTTTTTAATTTGAAAAACGTACTCACAAACAGCCTGCTTTTTTCATTTATTTATCCTTTTTATGTGCTTCTTACGGCAGGATGTGCTGTTTTTGGAAGGAAAAACAAAAAGTGGTGAAGTTTTCGACTATCTGGTTACATACAAAATTCCATCGAGTACGTAAGTTTGATACCTTTTCAAATTCCATTTGGAAGGTGATTTTGAGACCATTCCCGTGCCGTTCCAAATCTCAAATTCTGACCCGCAACTTCTGCAAACAGCTTTTATTCCGCTTTCATCGGGATAAATACGGATGCTTGGATTTACTTCGTAAGGGCAGGCAAGGTCGTAGGCGTAGTAGTTTCCATCGTAGCCGATATTGACCAATATCCCGCCAAAACCGACGTAGTCCTTTACAATCTGCGAACGCTCGTAAACCACTGTGTCGTAAGGATTTCGAAAGGTGCTATATCTGCCTGTCAAGTCGAGTTCTAAATAAACAGGGACATCCGGAATTCTTCTCTGTTCATCATTTTCGCAACTTAAAAGGAGAATTAAAAAAACAAGTGGTATGTATCGGATTAATTTCAAAAAGTCAAGTTTTTTAATAAAAACGAAACTTTTCATTTTTTATTACAGAGATTAACGAATCAATCCGACTTTGACTTTTGATATTTTAATGTATTTCTCTCCCAAAATACATTGTCATGATAACCTTGAATCTCAGGGAATTGCTCACATCTCTGTAATCTTTTCTCAGCCCAAAGTGCATATTCTCTATTCATTTCAATGCCTACAAAATTTCTTTTCAGTTTTTTAGCCACAACCGAAGTTGTCCCCGACCCAAGGAACGGGTCAAAAACCAGAGCACCTTCCGGCGAACTAGCAAGAATGAGCTTGGCAATTAGTTTTTCCGGTTTTTGCGTGGGATGATCGGTATTTTCAGGCATCGACCAAAAAGGAATGCTGATATCATCCCAGAAGTTGGATGGGTGCGTGATGCGAAAATTTCCTTCATCTGTTTCTTCCCAATCTTTCGGCTTGCCATCTTTTCTGTAAGGTGCAATAACTCGTCGTTTCATCATTACTGCTTCCACATCAAAATAATAATTATCCGGATTTTTCACGCCAAACCAAATATCTTCCATCGCGTTTTTCCAATTAGACTTGGCACCGCGCCCCTTTTCTCGCTGCCAAGTAATCCGATTCATTACGGTAAGATGTTCACTCATTATCTGATGAAGTGCAGATGTGTTTTTCCAGTCACCACAAATATAAAGCGAACCGTTGGGTTTCAAGCATTTCACAATTTGTGGGAACCAAGAACGAAGGTATTCAAGGTAGGCATCATGGCTGATTGCTTTGAATTTGAATCCGTGAAAATCACGGCTCAGGTTGTACGGCGGGTCAATGATAATTAAATCAGCAAATGCTTCCGGCAGAAAATCAATTATATCAAATAAGTCAGAAAGAATCGTTTTATTTAATATTTCTTTTATTTTCAGCGGATTACCTTCATTTGGAATAAAAAGATTCAACGCCAACTCTTTCCGTTCTTCATCGGTCAAAGTCAGCGTTTGATTTCTCGGTGCACGTTTTTTTTCTTTTCTTATCATTAAAATTTATGCAGGGTATACTTTAATTGCTTCCCGCAATCTCCCCGATTAGCCACAATTCTTCATCGGTAAAGTCAAGATTTTCCAACGCGTTAATGTTATCTTTCAGCTGCTCAACAGAACTTGCTCCAATAATAACTGAATTTACGCGTGAATCTCTTAAACACCAAGCGAGCGCCATTTGAGCCAGCGACTGTTTCCGCTTTTTAGCAAAGTCATTCAATTTTTTTACCTTTTCGATTATTTGTGGGGTAATCTGATTTTTTAGTAAAAATCCAGTTTTTTGCGCTGCGCGCGAATTTTTCGGAATTCCTTCCAAGTACTTGTCAGTCAGAAGTCCTTGTGCCAACGGCGAGAATGCAATAAGCCCAATTCCTTGTTCTTCCACCAGTGGAAAAATTGATTGTTCTACATCACGGCTGAATAAGTTGTATTTATCTTGATGAATCAAGCAAGGAGTACCATTTGCATTAAGAATTCTAAATGCTTCTCGCGCTTTTTCTGAAGGATATCTTGAAATGCCGGCATAGAGTGCTTTACCTTGCTTTACCATATCCGAAAGTGCACCCATCGTTTCTTCAAGCGGAGTGTTCGGATCGTAGCGGTGTGAGTAAAAAATATCCACGTAATCGAGTCCCATTCGCTTTAAGCTTTGATGAAGACTGGCAATAAGGTATTTACGAGAACCCCAGTTTCCATACGGACCGTCCCACATGAAGTATCCGGCTTTGGTACTAATAATTAGCTCATCGCGATAAGAAGCGAAATCACTTTTCAGAAATTTTCCAAAATTGGTTTCTGCACTTCCGAACGGAGTGCCATAATTATTTGCCAAATCGAAATGAGTAATTCCGTTGTCAAATGCCGTGTGAAGCATCTTCCGTGCTTCGTCTTGGTCACTTATATCACCGAAATTATGCCATAAGCCAAGTGATATTTTCGGGAGTTTTAGTCCGCTTTTTCCACAATAGTTATAGCCGACAGATTTTGTTGTATATCTATCGGGAGAAGGAATGTATTTCATAAAATTGATTTATATTAAAATTTCACTTCCGGTGCTTGTTCAGCTCCTTTTTCAGCTTCGAAAGTGGGTTTGCGATCAAAACCGAAAATTTTTGCCAAAATATTTTTCGGGAATCTTCTTACAAGGGTATTGTAATTTTGAACTTCTTGGTTGAATGCATCGCGGGCTACCGTGATTCTGTTTTCCGTTCCTTCCAGTTGTTTTTGAAGTTCTTGGAAATTCTGATTTGCTTTCAAATCCGGGTACGCTTCGCGAAGTAAAAGTAAACGTCCAAGAGCGTTGCTTAACTCGCCTTGAGCTGCTTGAAATTCCTGTAATTTTTCAGGCGTCAAATTGTTCGGGTCAACGGTCATCTGAGTAGCTTTTGAACGGGCATTTACTACCGCTTCGAGCGTTCCGCTTTCGTGTTTCGCGTAACCTTTCACGGTTTCCACTAAGTTTGGAATCAAGTCAGCGCGACGCTGATACTGGTTTTCCACATTTGCCCATGCTTTATTCAGGGATTCTTGTGAAGCAACAAGCCCATTGTAACCGCCTACTCCCCACAAAAATAAGACTGCAAGTATTCCTAAAATAATTAAGAAACTGATACCACCTTTTTTCATAATTGAATGTATTAATATTTATAAATGTAAAAATTCTATCGTAAATAAATTACCTACCACCCACCGGAAGCACCGCCTCCGCCCGTCATTCCTCCTCCAAATCCTCCGCCTCCGAAGCCTCCACCGCCAAATCCACCCCGTCCGCTGAAAACTCCGCCGCCAACTGCGCCTCCGGTAAATGCGGCTGTGCGTCTTAACCGTGGAATTTTCGTGTCGTTATGATCTTCAAATCCGCAAAACTTGCACTTGAAAGTACTTCTCTGTGTGCCTGAATTGAAATAGGTCGGCATCAAAACCGTTCGTTTGGAATGCAGGATGTACGCCTTTGTGTTGCAACGCGGGCATCGCGTGTACGCATTGAATTTATCAAGCGAGAATACCGCTTCGTTCTGGCAGTTGTCGCACACAAAAACATCGTAATCCACCGTGTTCAGTTTTTCTTCGAATTGTTGCGAAACCTTCAGCCGCGTGTCTTCTTCCCGCTCGGAAAGCATGTGCATTTTATTGCTGCAAACATTGCAGGGAATCGGCGCACGACGCGCTTTGTACATTTTTCGTCTTCCATACAAATACGCAGGCAGGGCGGCAATCGGCGCCGGAAGAAGCAGCAAAATGTATTCGAAGCGGAAGAAAAAAAGAATGATAAAAAATGCAATCATCGGAAACGTGAACGCAGAAATGGCATACGTAGCTTTATTTTGGTCTTTGATGGCTTTGTAACGCGCTAAGTTCGTGGAAAGGACTTTGTTTTGATGCACCTTGCGAACAGCAGTTACAATCCACAGTAAAGTAAGAAACATGAAAATGATGTATCCGGCAGCGGCGTAAGGTAGCGCTTCGCCCCAATTTACCGGCTTGCGAGTTTCCTTCACGAAGGGTTCTTCACGAATGACGCGGATGACGCCGTCCACTCCAGCAATAACACCGGCATCAATATCGCCGTTTCTAAAGTGCGGCACGATGATGTCTGAAATAATACGGTGCGCCGTGATGTCGGGCAGAATGCCTTCCACGCCATAGCCTGTACGTATCACGATGCGTCTGATGTCTTGAACGACAAGCAGTAGCACGCCGTTGTTTTGCGATTTTCCACCAATTCCCCAGTGGTTGTAAAGTCGGTTGGCAAAGTCATCTTCATTCTCGAAACCGATGGAATTCAGCACCACGACCGCCATTTCGGTATCGTTTACTTTCCACAGCGAGTCAATCTGCGTGTTGATGATTAATTCGGTTTCAGGTTTCAGCAGGTTGTCGGGGTCGCTCACGAAACTTGGAACGGCAGCTTCTTGGGGATTAGGCACAGATTCCACTGTATAGCTCTGTCCGAACAAGGGAAACGAAAGGACACACAGCAAGAATATGTAACCGATTCTCTTCATTTTCAATAGGCTTTTGACTCGAGCAATTCAACCTGATATATTAACGTAGTATAAGGTGGGATGTTGCCTCTTCCTTTTTTTCCATAGCCAATTTCAAAAGGTATGTAAAACTCAAAAATTTCTCCTTGCTTCATTTTCAGAAGCGCTTCTTGAAAGCCCGGAACTACTCCACTTAAAGTAATGGGTTTATTTTTAGCATCTTCAAACGTAATTCCATCAATATATTTTCCTTCATAATTTACAATCACAACATCATTCGCATTCGGTGTTCTGTCGGCCGGATTGGCTTTAGGACCGACACGTCGATAAACAAGACCGGACTCGGTTACGGTAAAGCCCGGGTCATTTTTGTGTTGATTGTACCAATCTTGATTTATAATTTTCCAATCGATGTATTTATCCGATTTTTCGCAAGCGGAAAAGAGCAGGATAAAAACAAACAATCCGAGTATCGGAAAAATTCGTTGGAATGAAAATAATTTCATATCTAAAAAAGTTGAATTTGAGTATAATCAAAGAGAAAATAATTCTTCGCAAATGTAAGTATTTTTCTGTTTAAATCCTTTTATTTTAGAATTTCTTTGCGATTAGCCGCGTCTGAATAAGCCTGCTGATAAAAAGCGTGAAATTTGATAAATCCATTTTGCTAAAACCTCGTTTGCTCTGTTAAAAGATATCGGCAAGCAAAGTACGAATTACAAACCTGTCGGTAGCAGAAAATGATTGATTAGCTGTCCGAAAAAGCATAATTGGCTAAGGGAATACCCAAAAACGGTGTCAAACTGATGACAGTAAGCGTAGCTTCCAGTCTATATCCTTTTAACCCGTTGTCCTTTCCAAACAACCGCACACTAACATAGCAAATTGGCACATAAATAAAGATTACAAACAAAGTAAACACAATTGCAACATTTAAAAGTTAAAAGAAATTTAATTTTTCTCAATTCGGAACGACTGACTTCCAATCCGGTTTCCATCTGCAAACAAATCAATTCGATAAGTTCCAAGCTGCAATACTTCATCCACATTCCAGTACATCACGTCACTGTATGCTTCGCCACTGTATTCAATTTCTTTTTTAATGGAATAGCCTATATTACCGTTTTCGTAGGGGAAAGTGCCGCCACCTTTGGTCATCAGTTCGTCGTCGGGTCTTGTTAGGCGCAAATACACAGTTTTCATCCCGGGCGCCGCAGTAATGTTTTTGCCAATCGTAAAGTTAAATTTCAATGTACGCATACGGGTAGCGCGTTCCGTTTTCCGTTCGCGCCCGTCAAGCGGTGTAACACTGATGCTGTGAGCTTCCAGAATGGCTGCGCGGCTCACGGTTTCGGTGAGTGACTCACGCTCCTTTGCCAACTGTTCGGCAGTGGCTGATACGTTTTGGAAACGTTGTTTCACTTCGATGTTTTCTGTGGTAAGCCGCTGGTTCTGTGAATTTAGAGAGTCAATCTGTTCAATGTAGTGCGCCAGCAGTTTTCGTAACGTGGCAATTTCGGCTTTCAGTTCAGAAATTCGTTTTGCATTGGTGGCTTTTGTTCGGCGAAGTTCATCTTGCAGCTCTTTGATTTTCTGCTTCTGCATATCAAATTCCCGCAACAGCGAATCGTTATGAACGTATAGCGTAAAGCCTTCCATCTCATCGGCAATGGCTTCCACTTCAGTAACCATCTGCTGTTTTTCTTCTTCCATAAACTGCTCAGTTTCAGCCAGCTGCTTGCTTTGCTTCTTTGATTTATTTGCAAACACAATCAAACCGACAATCAGCAACGCAATGACGACTCCCAACACAGCCAATAAAGTGGTTAGTTTTTTCTTTTCCATAAAATTTCTAAAATTACAGTATTCTACATTCTACCCGTTCCCGGTTTTAACTAAAACATTACAGTTCGCCGATAATTTTTTCCAAATGAATTCCGTGCGAACCTTTTACCAAGATAAAGCGATTTTGAAACGGATTTTTTTGTAAATAAACGGTCAATTCATCCACATCTGCAAAGTTAATAAAATTACTTTTCACAGCTTGAAAACATTTGCCTACTAGAAAAACATCCGTAAAGCCTTTTTCTACAATCAAATCCACAATTCGTTGATGTTCTGCGTCCGACTGCTCTCCAAGTTCAAGCATATCACCTATTATCAGCGTTTTATTCTCGTCTTCCATTTCTGCAAAGTTCAAAATTGCAGCCTGCATACTTGTCGGATTAGCATTGTACGCATCAATAATCAGCCTATTTTTAGCGGTTTGTATGTATTGAGAACGGTTGTTTTGTGGCTGATAATTTTCAAGTGCAAACTTAATTTTCTCGTTTGAAATGCCAAAAAATGCTCCAATTGAAACAGCAGCAAGTACGTTTTCTGCATTGTATCTGCCTATAAGTTGAGTTTTTACACCAAAACTTCCTTCTGAAGTTGAGCATTCCATTTCAAGAAATGGAGAACCGGAAACTATTTTTCCTGTCGCCAACTTACCTTCAATCCTACTGTTAAGAGCATAACCGAGTATGCTGTGTTTTTCCGAAAATCCCGATTTTTGAGCCATTTCCTGCAGGTTTTCATTTTCTTCGTTTAGGAAAATTTTGCCGTTGTGCTGGCGTAAAAAGTCATACAGTTCTGCCTTTGTTTTCTTCACACCTTCAAATGAACCAAAGCCTTCCAAATGCGCTTTTCCCACGTTAGTAATAAGTCCAAAATCAGGTTCGGCGATTTCAGTAAGCAACTTTATTTCGCCCGGATGATTCGCACCCATTTCCACCACAGCAATTTCATGTTCTGGTTTTAGTTGAAGCAACGTAAGCGGCACCCCAATGTGATTGTTGAAATTTCCTTGTGTAAAATGGGTGTTAAATTTTTGACTTAATACGGTAGCAATCAACTCTTTTGTAGTCGTTTTCCCGTTCGTTCCGGTGATACCGATAATTTTCGTGCCAAGCTGCCGACGATGAAATCTCGCCAAATCTTGTAACGTTTTCAACGAATCATTGACCAATATAAACCGCTCATCCACCGCATATTCAGGTTTATCGATTACCGCGTAAGAAGCCCCTTTTTCAAGAGCTCCGAGCGCAAAAGCATTTGCATCAAAATTTTCTCCTTTCAAAGCAAAAAACAAAGAACCCACCGGACACGTACGACTGTCTGTAGAAATTATCGAATGAGATTTATATATTTCGTAAAGTTTCATGCGTGATTTTTTGCAAAAATAATCAAAGTTGCAAATATGAGCGAAATAAAAAAGTTTTTATTAAGAAAAAATAAACTAATCTGATTTCGGTTTTGTTTTATCAATACATATTCTTTTCCTTTGCAACCGTGGCAAGTGAAAATAAGAGAATTTAAGTAACAGTAAACAGCTAAGCCTAAATATCATGAACAGCAAAAAGAAAGCAATACAGGCATTTAAAAAGAAAGCTCCGAAACTTCCGGTCAGTTTCATAGTAGGAGCGGTAATCGGTGGCGGACTGTTTCTCTATGCCAGCAGAAACAAGCGGACGAAAACACTAAACGCAGTTACAAATGTGGCAAAACTGGCAGCTCCGTACGTAATAATTGCCATTTTGGATAAAATGGTGGATAACTACGAAGCTGAAAAAGGAAATGCTGTAGAAGAGACAGAAGCTGAAATAATTTGATTCTTGCTATCTCTTTTTTAAAGCCAATGTCTTTCGTTAGTTTGTAAAAAACAACTCACCAAAAAATTCGGGTCTGTGAAAATCCGGATTTTCTATTTGTATTGGCGCCCAACTTACAAAGTGGATAGATTTTGTATCATCAGCACATTTGTAGAAATTAGCGCGAATTTTTTCAGGCAGATTTTCAGTATCCAATCCCATCAACTTCATCGGGATCTTCACAGTCAAATTCCATTCAAACATTCCGTCCTTTTCTTGAAATGGTTCTGTGCCAACTGACGAGTACCGCTCAATACTTTTCATCTCTTTCGCCGAAAAAGGGACCACATCTTCACTTCGTCCTTTACGGCTGCTAGCAGAGCATGTTCCGATACAGTTAAACTCAAAGTTTGTGTATTTTTCAGCACCTTCAGGCATACAGAAAAACTCTACGCAACTATCTTCATGTACCGATGAGTGGTCTTCTGTATAAACAGCTTTCAACATGGAACCATTTACCGAATATTTGATAAAAATAGCATCTTTTGAGCGTGCTATTCGGAAATTTGTTTCCGGTTTGTACGGATATTGATTGGGCCAATTTATAGTTTCAATCACATCTTTGGCGCCAACTTCGTCAAGAAGGACACTCGCTTTCTCAATAGTTATTCTGTTCAAATCATCCACATAGGGAGCAAAAATCTGTTTCATATTCGAGTTTTTTTATTTGGTTTTTCAAAATGCAATATTACGGAATTATCCGCATTTTGAAAAGCATTTTGGTAATTTTCACCTTCATAAAGAGAGAAATAGGATTTTGTGATTTAAAAAAATGTATCTATCTTTGACCGTTTAATAAAAAACATAGTATCCTAACCCTTAAGATTATGCTACCGACACTTCGTAAATTGTCTTTATGTATTGCTTTCTGCCTATGTTCGGTATTTACTCTTCTGGCTCAAAGCGAGAATCCGCTTATTACCGAAGTGCGATTAACGCAAGGCGACAGTATTTTTCGTTATTTGTATAATTATAACGAAAACGGGATCAAAACGCTTGAAACAAAGTGGGTTTTAATCAACGATAATTGGCACAAAAGAGAGTTAACTGAGTGGGTTTTTGAAAACGGAGTTTGTACGGAACAGCATTTGCGTACTTGGAAAGAATTTGAGTGGCAACCAGAACACTTAATAAGATTTGAATACACCGATACTCTGCTCACAACTGAAACGCACTTAAATACACGTTCCGGAGCACCAGAAAATATCTGTAAAACAGTTTACACTTACAAAGAAGGGCTGCTTGACATTAAAACAGAATACAACTGGATAAATACTGCCTGGCTGCCGATGTCTGACGTAAAGTTTTTTTACACTGAAAATAGGATTGATTCAATGCTTTTGCATGAATTTACAAACGGTATTCCAACATCTGAAAGTAAAGTGGAGTTTACATACAATGACTTGAAGCAAGTAAAATCGATATTGACAAAGGTAAAAGAGAATGATGTTTGGGTTAATTCTTCTTTGACAAACTATTATTATAAATCAAACTTTCCTTTTAAATCATCCGAAATACGAAAAATATGGAACAATAAGTCTGGTGTTTGGGTTAATTCTCAAATGGCAGAATATCAATACGATATTTCTCACCGTCTAACAGCTGAGACTTACCAACATTGGAGCGGAGCAGTATGGATCAACGATTTGAAGCATGAATATCAATACAACACAAACGGACTGCTAACTAAAAAAACAACTTACTTGCCTATTTTCAATGATTTTCGCCCTGCTTGGTCGGTAGTTTACTCAGATTTCCAATACTCGCGTGCTAATCTAATAGAAGCAAAAAATGAATTTTGGGGCGGTGAGAAAGGAGAACTTTTCAACACATTCATTCCTTATCAATTTAACAATGAAATGTTAATGTCGCAAGGGAGTCGTATAGAAATTAATTATACGGAGATAACTGATACTGCCACGACTGTTCGAAACTCCTTTGACGCAAGAAATAAAATCAATGTTTATCCTAACCCATCAAAAGCTATTTTTTATTTCAACAGTGAAATTTATGAAGTTAATCGGTGGATAGTAACTGATTTGAGCGGAAAAACAATTCTCGAAAAAGAACAAAAAGAGCGCTCAGGCGTTATAGACCTAGCAAGCTTCAAACCCGGAATTTACCTGCTACGAGTATTTACTCCGCAAGGCATAAAAACTCAGAAGCTTATAAAAGAAGGCAATTGATCCCTTTGAAAAATTAATTTATCATCTAAAAATTCAAAAAAAACAAACAATGTTAAGAAATAAAACAATAGTATTTATGATCGTTATGATGATTTCTGCCGCCACATTTGCTGCAAATCCACTTCTCAGAGAATATAAAACCCCACATCAAACTGTTCCTTTCAACGAGCTGAAAATCGAACATTTTGCACCGGCTTTTGATGAAGCGATGAAAGTTCATAAGGCTGAAATTAAAGCCATTATAAACAATCCGAAAGCTCCGACTTTTGCAAATACAATCGAAGCGCTTGACAAATCCGGAAGATTGCTTTCCAAGGTAGCAGCTCCTTTTTACGCACTTTTAGGGGCAGAGACCAACGATGATTTGCAAAAAATCGCACAAGATTTATCACCTAAATTGAGTGAACATAGCAATTACATCCGCTTGAATGATAAGTTATTCGCTCGTATCAAGGCTGTTTATGACAAAAAAGACAAGTTGAAATTAACACCTGAGCAAATGACGCTTCTTACCGAAACCTATACCGGTTTTGCTGACAACGGTGCCAATCTTTCAGATGCCGACAAAGCCAAATACCGTGAACTTTCAAAGGAACTCAGCTTGCTCACGCTTACTTTTGGGCAGAATGTTTTGAAAGAAACCAACAAATACGAAATGCTCATTACCAACAAGGAAACGCTGAAAGGGCTGCCGGACGACGTAATGGATATGCTTGCAGAAAATGCTAAAAAAGCCGGAAAAGAAGGCTGGCTAATCAATCTGAAAGCTACGAGCACTATTCCGGTTATGAAATATGCCGACAACCGCGATTTGCGCCGCGAGCTTTATATGGCAAATTCCACAAAATGCTTAGTTGGCGGTGAGTTCGACAATCGGGAAAACATCAAGAAGATTGCCAATCTGCGCCTTGAAATAGCTAAACTTCTCGGACAGAAAAATTACGCCGAACACGTGCTACAAAAAAGAATGGCTGAAAATTCAGAAAATGTTTACGAATTATTGAATAACCTGCTGAATGCCTACAAGCCAACCGCTGAAAAAGAATATGCCGAAGTTCAGGCTTTTGCCGATAAAAACGGAGCTTATTTCAAAGTTCAACCTTGGGACTGGGCATATTATTCCGAAAAATTGAAAGCCGAAAAATTCAACTTGAACGACGAGATGCTGAAGCCCTATTTCGAGCTTGAAAGAGTAAAACAGGGTGTGTTTTGGCTTTCAAACAAGCTTTACGGACTGAATTTCAAAGAAAATCCGAACATTCAGGTTTATCATCCCGAAGTGAAAGCTTATGATGTAACTGATAATAAAGGTAGATTCGTAGCAGTGCTTTACACCGACTACCATCCGCGCGACGGGAAGCGTGCAGGAGCTTGGATGAGTAGCACGAAAGACCAATGGAAAGATGGTAAAAAAGACAGCCGCCCACACATTACCAACGTGATGAATTTCACACGCCCGACTGTAACCAAACCAGCGCTGCTCACATTTAACGAAGTTACAACGATGCTCCACGAATTTGGACATGCATTGCACGGAATGTTAGCAAACTCAACTTATTCAAGCCTCTCAGGAACAAGTGTTTATCGTGACTTTGTAGAACTTCCGTCGCAAATTATGGAAAACTGGGCTGTAGAAAAAGAATTCTTGGACCAATTTGCCGTTCACTACGAAACCGGCGAAAAAATGCCTGCTGAACTCATTCAAAAAATTAAAGACGCCCAAAATTTCAACACAGCTTATTTCACACTTCGTCAATTGAGTTTCGGATTTTTGGATATGGCTTGGCACACGCTTGAAAAACCATTTAATGGCGACCCGATTACCTTTGAAAAAGAAGCTATGGCTAAAACCCAAATACTTCCCGTTGTAGAAAATACGGCAATGAGCCCGACTTTCAGCCACATTTTCTCAGGCGGATACGCTGCCGGATATTACAGTTATAAGTGGGCAGAAGTGCTTGATGCTGATGCGTTTTCTGTATTTCAGGAAAAAGGTATTTTTGATAAAAAGACTGCCGATAGCTTCCGTATCAACATCCTTGAAAAAGGTGGCAGCGAGCATCCAATGGTACTTTACAAACGCTTCCGTGGAAAAGAACCCGATATCAATGCACTGCTTACAAGGCACGGGATAAAATAGGGAAAAATAATTTTTCAAAACAGAGGCAAAGCATCAATTGATGCTTTGCCTCTGTTTTTAGAATAAGAATCTCCTTGAAAAAGCACTATTTAAATTTCTCATGCCATTCCAAGAAAAGCGACCCATGAGATGGATCATATTTCTTTAAATTTTTCAAGATTTTCTTAACCTTCAATTCCTTTTTCAAATTCGACTTTGAAAAAAATTTATCAGCATAACAAATTATTTTTTCTTCAATGGATAAAGGAACCATTTCTCTATGTGGAACAGGCAAATTCTGTTTTACAATCTGTTCCACTGTCAAGCCCAAGCCCGTATGCCGCTCACACACCAGTGCATGTTTTTCGTAACCTTCCTTGCGAACAATATTTGCGCCTAAATACCCATGTTCCACGTACGCATGTGTCCCGAAACACTTAATTTTAGGAGCATCTGTCAAAAAAATACCGATATCGTGAAGCATGGCAGCTTCACTTACAAATTGAGCATCAGCAGCGAATTCTGGGTGCTTTCCAATAACATCAAGTGCTTTATCTCTAACTTGACTGCTGTGAATTATCAAAATCCTGAACAGCTCGCTTTTCGGGTCGTAATACTTTTCAATAATTCCTATCGGATTCATTATTATTGATTTTTAAACTTATATTTCAATTTGAATTTGTAAGTTTGTAGTTGACACAGAGAAATTTTCTACAAACATACAAAAAATACATAAGTTTTTAGTTTTTATTCGAAATGAAGTACATTGAAGTCATACTCCCACTTCCACTTGGGAACACTTTCACATACAGCGTTCCCGACGAATGGAGCAAATCCGTTCAAATCGGGATGCGCGTAATTGTCCCTTTCGGGAAAAAGAAAATGTACACCGCCATCGTCAGCCTGATTCATAGCAATGCACCCACACTTTACAAAGCAAAAGAAATCATCTACGTGTTGGATGAGAAACCGATATTGAGATACCCGCAACTGAAATTTTGGGAGTGGATTAGTAATTATTATCAAGCCTACATCGGTGATGTGTACCGCGCTGCCGTGCCTTCTGGATTAAAACTCGAAAGTGAAACCCAAGTAAGAATCAATGCCGACTACGAAGAAGAAACGGAGATGAGCGAAAAAGAGTTTAGGATTTTGGATGCGCTGTCCGATGGAAAAATTAAGAATGTTGCTGAATTAACTAAAGATACGGAAATCACTGACGTAATGCCGTTGGTAAAGTTGCTCATGGAAAAAGGGGCTGTGGAAGTGAGCGAAGAACTGACCGAAAAATATAAAATAAAGACCGAAACTTATGTCAGGCTCACCGAAGAAGCAGCTTACGAAAGCCGACTGAAAGAAATATTTGATGAGTTAAGCAAAGCCCAGAAACAACTCGAAATGTTGATGAAATATTTGGACTTATCCAAGGCCCTTTCCAAGAAAAATACGGTAGAAGTTTCCAAAAAAGAACTTCTTGAAAAATCAGGCGTTTCCACAAGTGTTTTGAACGGATTGATTGAAAAAGGCATTCTGGAATCTTACAAAAAAGAAATTGGAAGGCTTGATCTTTCTGTAGTAAAAACTGAAGACCCTTTTCCCCTTGTCGAATTTCAGCAGAAAGCCATGAACGAAATTTACCGACAGTTTACTGAAAAACAGGTCGTTTTACTTCATGGGGTAACTTCAAGCGGCAAAACCGAGATTTATATCCACATGATTCAAAAAACATTAACCGAGAAAAAGCAAGCACTATATCTGGTACCTGAAATCGCTCTTACCACACAACTCACATCCCGTTTAAAGTTAGTTTTTGGGAATAAATTAGGGGTTTATCACTCCAAATTTTCAGATGCAGAGCGAGTTGAAATCTGGGATAACCTACTGAATGGCAAAGGTTACGAAGTGATTGTCGGTGTCCGATCTTCTGTTTTTCTTCCTTTCCGACAACTGGGATTGGTTATCGTGGATGAAGAACACGAAACCAGCTACAAACAGTTTGACCCGGCACCACGCTATCACGCTCGGAACGCCGCGATCGTACTTGCTCAAATGCACGGAGCAAAAACGCTTCTCGGTACTGCCACGCCATCAATTGAAAGCTATTTCAATGCTCAGACCGGGAAATATGGTTTTGTGGAAATCAACACCCGATTCAAGGAAATAGAACTGCCTGAAATACTTGTTGCAAATACGAAAGAAGCCTATCGAAAAAAACAGATGCAAGGACATTTTACTCCGCTGCTGATGCAAAAAATCAACGAGGCGCTAACCGCCAATGAGCAGGTAATTTTATTTCAAAATCGGCGTGGTTATGCTCCCTATTTGGAATGTAAAGGTTGTGCCTACGTACCGAAATGCAAAAATTGCGATGTGAGCCTGACCGTCCATAAATACCTGAACAAACTCACTTGCCATTATTGTGGACATACGGAAAGTCTTCCAGGAATATGTCCCGTATGCAACACGCCAAATCTGGAAAACAAAGGATTTGGAACAGAAAAAATCGAACAGGAAATCCGCGATTTTTTCCCGAAAGCAAAAACAACTCGGATGGACTTTGATACCACACGTGGTAAAAAATCCTTAGAAAAAATCATCAGCGATTTTGAAAATGGGAGAATTGACATTTTAGTCGGCACACAAATGGTCACCAAAGGGCTTGATTTTGAAAGAGTAAGCTTAGTCGGAATTTTGAATGCCGATAATATGCTTAATTTTCCCGATTTCCGCTCACACGAGAGAGCATATCAGCTGATGGCGCAGGTAAGCGGTCGTGCTGGCAGAAAGTACAAGCGCGGTATCGTAGTGCTCCAAACTTCAAACCCCAATCATCCGATTATTAAGCAAGTGATTAAAAATGATTATTTTACTATGTTTAGAACACAGTTAACCGAGCGGAAGCAATTCAGGTATCCGCCCTATTTTAGACTGATTGAAATTACGTTGAGACATCGCAACGCAAAAGTAGTGGATAAAGCTGCCCGCCAAATGGCTTCGGAAATGGTAAAAATTTTCGGAAAAAGGGTTATGGGTCCAAATATCCCAATGATAGGACGGATTCAGAATTTTTACATTAAAAATATTCTACTGAAACTTGAAAATAAAATTTCACCCAACCAAGCTAAAAAATACCTGCAAAGCATTGCCGACACCATTCTTGCTACGGAAGGTTTCAAGTCTATACGTATCAGCTTGGACGTGGATCCCATGTAGAATATTTTTATTCTGTGTTACAATTATTAATTTAACTTTCAGATATTACAGATTTATTTTTATATTTGCATTCAAACATTCATTTTCAATGAAAAAATGTATCTTTGTAGAATATAATCGGATCAACATTTGAGAAATATCACGTTAACCTGTTTACCTTTAGCCTTGTTATCATAAAAATGTTAAAACAACAATTACAGCAAAAACTTCAACAAAAGCTATCACCGGCTCAGATTCAGGTGATTAAAATGCTTGAGATTCCAACTTTAGAGTTGGAAGAGCGCATTCGTCAGGAGCTTGAGGAAAATCCGGCTTTGGAAGAAGGAGCTGAAATACCCGAACACCCATCGGATGACATGGATAATTCTGAGCATGATGATGTTGATGATTATGATAGCGATATTGATCTCGATGATTATATGTCTGATGATGATACTCCTGATTATAAGCTATATGCAAACAACACATCCCGCGACGATAAGCACGAAGACATTCCGTTTTCAGTCGGCTCCACTTTTCATGAATATTTGACCAGGCAAGTAGGACTTCTACGCCTAAATGAGAGACAACGCAAACTCGTAGAATACATTATCGGGAATATCGATGAAGAAGGTTATCTTCGTCGTGATGCAGAATCAATGGTTGACGACCTTATTTTTCAAGCCGGTGTAGAAACAAGCGATGAGGAAATGCAGTCTTTGATTAAGAAAGTGCAAGAACTTGAGCCCGCGGGTGTAGGTGCCGAGAATTTACAAGAATGTCTCGCGCTTCAATTGGATCGAAAAGAGCTTACCGAAACAGTAAAACATGCTCGCATAATTGTGAATGATTTTTTTGAAGAATTTTCCAAAAAACATTACGACAAAATCATCCGTGGAATGGATCTTACAGAAGAGAGCCTTAAAGATGCGCTTTCTGAGATTACAAAGTTGAATCCGAAACCGGGAAACGCTTGGGGCGGTAATGTGTTGGAAAAAACGTTTTCGATAATTATTCCCGATTTTATTGTGGAAAATGATGAAGAGACACTTTCTGTTCGGCTAAATAATTCCAACGTACCGGAGCTTCGGATTAGCAGTACATACAACAATATGTTTGAAGATTATTCTAGCAATAAATCAAATCAAACACGTGAGATGAAAAATGCGGTTATGTTTGTGAAACAGAAAATTGATGCTGCACGCTGGTTTATAGATGCTATCAAACAACGACAGCAAACTCTTCTTTCAACAATGACTGCTATAGTCAATTTCCAAAAAGAATTTTTCCTTGAAGGAGATGAAACTTTTCTCAGACCGATGGTACTGAAAGATATTGCAGACATAACGGGATACGATATTTCAACTATTTCGCGGGTCAGCAATAGCAAATATGTACAAACTGAATTTGGTGTTTTCCCTGTGAAATATTTCTTCTCAGAATCCATGATTAACAAATCTGGAGAGGAAATTTCTACACGTGAAATCAAAAAAGTGATGCAAGATGTGATTGATAATGAAGACAAACGTAACCCGCTAAACGATGATAAACTGGTGAAAGCTTTGAAAGAGCGTGGTTATTTGATAGCGCGCCGAACCGCAGCCAAGTACCGCGAACAGCTGAATATCCCTGTGGCGAGACTCAGAAAAGAAATTTAAAAATTCGAATAACTGATAACAGAGTTAGTTGAATATGTTTTACAACAATATCACACTCAATAACATGTGAATGAGAGTATTCCTTAAAATTGTATCCTACGTTTTTCAGCCTCTTGTAATGCCTACGATCGGTATGATACTGCTGATGCAACTTCCTCTTTTCCAATTATTAGGTTCTTCATATCGAGTACTATCCATTGTAGGTACAGCACTTTTTACAGGAATTCTTCCTGCACTACCCATACTCCTTATGATGCGTAGAGGACAGGTAAAAGATCTGTTTATTTCACGGCGTGAGGAAAGAACGATGCCCTACCTCTTCTCACTGCTTGCTTGCGTGTTTTGGGTGCTTTTCCTTTGGCGTACGCTTAATTTCCCTTTTGAATTGATTGCTGTAGCAATCGGTTCGATAGTTTCGCTATTCTTGATTGTCTTCATTAACTTGAAATGGAAAATCAGCGCTCATGCAGCTGGAATGGGCGGATTTGTCGGAAGTATTTTTGCTGTATCTTATTTGGCACAAATTAATCCGCTAATGCTTATTATTATCTCTCTTGTTGTTTCCGGACTGGTAGCTATTTCCCGAATCTATCTTAAAGCACATACTCTTTCACAAGTTATCGGCGGATTCAGCTTAAGTGCTATCACGGTTTTCCTTTCTGCCATAATCTATAAACTTATATCCTAATGACCATGAATTATCAAATAGAACAAATTGCCGAACGATTACGTGGATTACGTGAGGCTTTGGAGTTGTCTGTAAATGAATTTGCTCAAAAGTGTAATGTCTCGGCAGAAGATTATGAAAAGTGGGAGAGTGGAAACTCAGATATTCCCATGAATTTTTTGTTTACCGTTGCTCAAACTTTTGGAATAGACACTGTTGAACTCCTAACAGGTGATAGCGCTCGGGCACAAGCTTTTTTCGTTACCCGCAAAGGAAAAGGAGTCAATGTAGAACGGAGAAAAGCCTATAAATACCAAGCTCTGGGGTCCGGATTTGTGGGCAATCGTGCCGAAATCTTCGAGGTTACTGTGGAACCTAATAATAATCCGATTACACTTAACACACACCAAGGACAGGAGTTCAACCTTGTGCTGCAAGGTTCCATGCAGATGCATATTGCAGGCAATGAACTTGTGCTAAACGAGGGTGACAGCATTTATTTTGACGCAAATAAACCACACGGAATGAAAGCATTAGGCGGAGAAAAAGTGGTTTTTTTGGCAATGATAGTTTGATAAGATATACAAGACACGAAAAATAGAATTAAAAATTACAGTCCGGACGATGATAGAAAAATACTTACAACAAACAGAATTTACAAGCCAAAAAGACTTTGAAGAAAACTACAAGATAATTATTCCTGACCGTTTTAACTTTGCCTATGATGTAGTAGATGAATGGGCAAAGATTTCACCAAACAAAATTGCACTGAAGTGGACAAATGACCATGGTATTTATCGAGAATTGACTTTTAGCGACTTAAAAAAGTACTCAGACCAAACTGCTTCGTTTTTTCAGTCGCTCGGATTGAAAAAAGGTGATATTGTGATGGCTATCTTGAAACGTCGCATTGAATTTTGGTTTACGATTGTTGCCCTTCACAAACTTGGGATTATTATCATCCCTGCCACCCATTTATTGACAAAGAAAGATTTGATTTATCGGAATAATTCTGCCGATATTAAAGCCATTATTGCTGCAGGCGAAGAGCCGATAATCACGCACATAAATGATTCTCTTTCAGAATCTCCCAGCGTAGAACATCTAATTTCCGTTGGTCCGGAAGTCCCCGCTGGATGGCACGATTTTCAACAAGGAATTAAGGATGCACCTGAGTTCATTCCCATGCCGAATGTGAACAAAAACGAAGATATTATGTTGATGAGTTTCACATCAGGAACTTCCGGAAACCCAAAAATGGCTGCGTTGGATTACCTTTATCCGCTGGCGCATATTACCACGGCAAAGTATTGGCACAATCTTAATGAAAACAGCCTCCACCTTACCATTGCTGATACCGGTTGGTTAAAAGCTGTTTGGGGAAAACTTTATGGTCAGTGGCTTGTGGGAGCATGTGTTTTTGTCTATGACTTTGAGAAATTTACGCCTGCAGATATGCTCGCAATGATTGAAAAACACAAAATCACGTCACTTTGTGCGCCACCGACCATATACCGATTTCTTATTCGCGAGGATTTAACAAGATATGATTTGTCTTCCTTGAAATATTGTACCATCGCCGGCGAGGCATTAAATCCGGAGGTTTACAATCGGTTTTTGAAATTAACGGGAATAAAGCTGAAGGAAGGCTACGGGCAAACTGAAACTACACTCGATATCCTTACCACCCCTTGGATGGAACCGAAACCCGGCTCGATGGGACGTCCAAACCCGCATTACGACATTGACTTACTTACATCAGACGGACGCTCGGCAGAAGTCGGCGAACAAGGGCAGATAGTGATTCGAACAGATAAGGAATATCCGACCGGATTGTTCAAAGGTTATTATAGAAATCAGAAGCTGACGGATGAGTGCTATCAAAATAATATTTATTGTACCGGCGACCTGGCTTGGCGCGATGAAGATGGTTATTTCTGGTTTGTTGGACGTGCGGATGATGTAATAAAGAGCAGCGGCTACCGCATTGGTCCTTTTGAAGTGGAATGTGCGCTGATGACACACCCGGCAGTGGTAGAATGTGCTATTACGGGCGTACCTGACGAAATACGCGGGCAAGTGATTAAAGCGAGTATTGTTCTTTCCAATGAATATAAAAATCGAGCCGGAGAAGCACTCAAAAAAGAGATTCAAGATCACGTGAAATCGGTAACAGCACCGTACAAATATCCCCGAGTCGTAGAGTTTGTTGACGAACTTCCAAAAACCATCAGTGGTAAAATCAGGAGGACAGAAATTCGGGAGAAAGATAATTTAAATAATGACTGTATAGGAAATTAGACCTTGCTTTTATAACACTTTAGATTAGAATAATTTAAAATAAAACAAATCACAGATTAGAAGATGAAAATAATCAACTTATCCGACGAACCATCTATTTTTCAGCAGTATATGAAAGAAATACGTTCTGTCGATATTCAGAAAGACTCCCTTCGTTTCCGCCGTAATTTGGAACGAATGGGGGAATTAATGGCCTACGAAATCAGTAAAACGCTCAATTATCGACCTTCGAAGGTAAAAACTCCTCTCGGTGTAGCTGATTCACTCAAAATTGATGAAGAAATAGTAATTTCGACCATTCTTCGTGCCGGAATTCCATTTCACAACGGATTTTTGAATGTATTTGACTTTGCTGAAAATGCGTTTGTTTCTGCCTATCGGAAATACAAAGATGCGTTGAAATTTGATATCTACATTGAATACATCGCTTCACCTAAACTGGATGATAAAACACTGATTATCACTGATCCGATGCTGGCCACCGGCGGTTCAATGGATTTGGCTTATGAGGCATTATTAACAAAAGGGCAACCTGGGAAGGTGATTTTTGCAACCATTATTTCCAGTCAGCCGGCAATTGATTACATGATGAAAAAATATCCTGACGATATAACGCTGTGGACAGCAGCCATTGACCCCGGACTTAATGAACATTCTTATATCGTACCGGGATTGGGTGATGCAGGTGATTTAGCCTATGGAGAAAAGCTATAAAGTTAATCTTGATATTTTTTCCGTTTTAGCCTATCAAAGCATGATTCATTGATTTACTTGAGGTGAAAAAAGAAAATAACAAGATTTTTTTTGGGAGGTTCAAAATTTGTAGTATTTTTGCATCTCAAAGTTTAAAACTGCTCGGGTGGTGGAACGGTAGACACGAAGGACTTAAAATCCTTTGGCCCTTTATCGGCTGTGCGGGTTCAAGTCCCGCTCCGAGCACTCAGAAATAGAAAAAACTCACTGACTATCAAAACACTTCAGTGAGTTTTTTTATTCTTACTGAAATATAGCCAAAACATTTTGATTGCTTCCCATTAATGATAGACATTTTTTAGAAACTGTAAATAACCTGAGTTATATAAACTCTAATGATAAATTGAAAAATATCTGTCAAATAGAACACTCTAGTCACAGAAGCTTTGGCAATTTCTTAACAAACTTGGTCTCTCCAATCATTGCATATCATTTTTTGCCTAAAAAACCATCGCTGAAATTTGAAACCGTTAAATCAAACCAATTAACGCTGTTTTAATAATCGAACTCAGGTTTGATAAACTAATTCCTCACTATTTTACACCCTTATAATGCAATTTTGTAACAAAATTGCATAAGTTTGAAACAATTTTTACAATGAAAAAACATAGATAACTGTATTTTTGCAAGTACAATAATGCATCGATTACTATATTAACTGACAAATCATCAAATTAAAGTAACATGAAAAAACAAGACAAATTTCTAAGTAATGTTTTGAGTAAAATTAATCTGTTTATTCTCTTATTCAGCTTAAGTTTTACTCTTATGGCACAGAATCAAACAGTTGTTGGGAAGGTGACTTCAGCGGAAGATAATGAACCCCTGATTGGTGTTTCTGTGTTAATTAAAGGAACGAATATTGGAGTGACGACCAATATTGATGGCAAATACAGTATTACTTTACCTAACAACGATGCTGTATTAGTTTTCTCCATGGTTGGTATGACTAAACAAGAAATTGTACCGGGAAACAGAACTACTATTGATGTAGTAATGTCTTCTGACACAGAATTATTGAGTGAGGTGGTTGTTACCGGATACACCACTCAGAAAAAAGCAGACTTAACCGGAGCAATATCAGTTGTGAATGTTGATGAAATTAAAAAGTCAGCAGAAAATAATCCAATCAAAGCTTTGCAAGGTCGCGTGGCTGGTATGACTGTGTCGGCAGATGGTAATCCAAGTGGTTCCACAGGTATTCGCATCAGAGGAATAGGTACATTTAACAATAATGATCCTCTGTTTATTATTGATGGCGTACCAACCAAAGCGGGAATGCATGAACTTAATCCGAATGATATAGAAAGCATCCAAGTGTTAAAAGATGCATCTGCTGCAAGTATTTATGGATCTAGAGCTGGTAATGGAGTAATTATTATCACTTCCAAGCAAGGCAAAGCAGGAAAAATGCGTGTAGATCTTGATGTCTATGGTACAGCCACTTCGTACAATAACCATTTGAATGTTTTAAATTCAAAAGAATACGGACAGGCTATGTGGCAAGCAGGAATAAATAGCAATAGTGATCCAAACAATAATAATATAGGTTATAGGTTCGATTGGGGTTATGATGCTGAAGGTATTCCTATACTAAAAAACATGTTTCTTCCTAAGTACCTCGATGCAGATAAAACAATGTATTCTAGTAATACAGACTGGTTTAATGAAGTATCAAGAACCGGGATAATTCAATCCTACAACTTATCGGTTAGTAATGGAACTGAGAAGGGGAGATATTTCCTATCACTGGGATATTTTGAAAATGAAGGAACAATTAAATATTCGAAGTTTGACCGAATTTCAGCTCGTATAAATAGTGATTATAAATTACTAAACGGATTACTTACTATCGGTGAAAACTTCACTCTCAATAGAACATCTGAAGTTCAATCACCTGGCGATGTACTTGACTTATCGTTGAAAGCACTGCCAATGGTGCCTGTACATACAATTGATGGAGTTGGCTGGGGAGGTCCTTCCAAAGGTATGAACGACCGACAAAATCCCGTACGTCTTATCACCTACAATAAAGACAATCCTTATCAATACTGGCGTACATTTGGAAATGCATTTGCCGACTTAGAACCGATAAAAGACTTGCATTTTAGAACTAGTTTCGGTATTGATTACGGAAATTTCTTCAAAAGATACATGCAGCGTACTTATAAATCAGGTTTTCTTAGCAATACTGTAAGCGGCGTAAACCTAGAACAGTCTCATTCTGTAAAATGGAACTGGACAAATACCGCCACATACAAAAAGAGTATAGGCAAACATAACTTTGATGCGTTAGCCGGTATGGAAATATTTCGTCAAACAGATACGTACTTCAACGCTTATACTTCGGGAGAAAAAGCATTTACAGTTGAAACTCCGGAATATATGTGGCCAGGTGTAAGTACCGGTAAAGCACAAGTAGGTGGAGGACAAACTGGCTATTCACTACTATCGTATTTCGGAAGAGCTAATTATGTATACGATGATAAATATCTTGCTTCGATTACAATCCGTCACGACGGTTCATCCCGCTTTGGTAAGAACAACCGCTTTGGTACGTTCCCTGCTGTTTCGCTAGGTTGGAGAATATCTCAAGAAAATTTCATGGCGAACGCCAAAAACATTGTGTCTGATTTGAAACTACGTGTAGGCTGGGGACAAACTGGTAATCAGGAAATTGATAATTATGCGACCTATACGATTTTTGTTCCAGACTACGGAGTTGCGGATCCTACGTGGGATATTGTAAATGGAACCGCATATGACATTTCGGGCAATGGTTCAGGTGCTTTACCTGCAGGATTTCGGAAAATACAATCAGGTAACGATGACTTGAAATGGGAAACTACAACTCAAACGAATATTGGCGTTGACTATGCTTTTTTTAGTAATAAATTATACGGATCAGCAGAATACTATATCAAATCAACAAAAGATATTTTGATTAGACCGGCTTATCTCGCTGTAGTTGGTGAAGGAGGCGAACGATGGAGTAACGGGGCATCAATGGAAAACAAAGGGTTTGAGGTATTAATGGGATATAGAGACGCCACATCTTTTGGCTTGCAATATGATATAACTGCCAATATATCAGGTTTCAGAAACAAGGTAACGTATCTGCCTGAAGAGGTTCAAAACTCTTATGGCGGACGCGAAGGCGACAATATATTGGGCCGTCCTATCGGAGCGTTTTATGGATATGTAGCAGACGGTATTTTTAAAAGTCAGGATGAAGTAAACAATCACGTCACTCAGGATGGTAAAGCAATTGGACGTATCCGTTACAAAAACGTTTATGAAGAAGATGGTAAAAATGAAATTAACGCCATGGATCAAACTTGGATTGGAAAGCCATATCCAGACTTCTCTTATGGACTAAATATAAACCTTGAATACAAGAACTTTGACATGAGTATGTTTTTTCAAGGAATACAAGGCGCACAAATCGTGAACAATGTAAAATATCAAACTGATTTTTGGAGTGTGGATGACGTTAACTCAAACAAAGGCAGACGTTTGCTAAATGCATTTCATCCTGTGACCAATCCTAATTCAGACATTCCTATGTTACAAACTACTAACTCGAATAACGAAGGGCGCTTTTCTACCTATTTTGTGGAAGATGGTTCATATTTGAAACTGAGAAATGTACAAATAGGTTATACATTGCCAAAATCAGTTTTATCGAAAATATATATCGAAAAGCTTCGGTTTTACATTAGTGGACAAAATTTATTTACCATTCATTCCAAAAGTTTCACGGGTGTAGATCCTGAAATTCCCGGATTCGGCTATCCTATTCCCATGATAAGTACAATTGGATTAAATTTAACCTTTTAAAAATTAATAGAAATGAAAAAACTCAATAAAATAGGCTTTATTAGCCTGATAATAATTTTCTTATCGGCGTGTTCAGACATTCTAAATGAACCACCTACCGGTATTCTTACCTCAGATAATGTACAAACAGCATACGAGGGCGCATTAACAGCAGCATATTCGGCATTAGGCAACGACCATTATGATAAACCGCTCAGTTTGTGGCCTTATGGAACCGTACGATCCGACGATGCATACAAAGGAGGATCTGGAGAACAAGACATTGCAACATTCCACTTTTTCGAAATATCGAATAATATATCGACTGAGTTTGGAGAAGTTGATGCTTTGTGGTATCAGTGTTATATCTCTATTTCTCGCGCTAATTCAGCTATAAATGCAATCAATGCTGCTGAAAATCTTACAAATAAAGAGGCTAAAATTGCTGAAGCAAGATTTCTAAGAGGTCATTTTTATTTTATACTCAAAATTTTATTTAAAAATATTCCTTACATCGATGAAACCATTCCGGTAGAAAAATATGGAACAATATCCAACGTGGCACTTTCAAACGACGAACTGTGGCAGAAAATTGCGGATGATTTCAAATACGGAGTAGATCATCTGCCGGCAAGACAAGCAGACAGGGGAAGAGCTGATAAATATGCGGCGGCAACCTATCTTGCCAAAACATATCTTTACAAAGCATACAGGCAAGAAAACAGCCAATCGAATGAAGTAACTTCGATAAATACTGCAGACCTGAACAATGTATTGACTTATGCTGATTTAGTAATTGGATCGCAATATAAACTCGAACACGATTTTGCTTTTAACTTTTTGCCAGGTAGCTTTGAAAACGGTCCCGAATCAATATTTGCAGTTCAGTACTCAAGAGACGATGGAACGAAATTTGGAAGAGTAAATTTTGCTGACTTGCTTTCAGTCCCGATGAAATTAGGATGTTGCGACTTCTTAAAACCATCACAAAGTCTTGTTAATGCTTTCAGCACACAGAATGGATTACCTGCTTTCGACAGTTACAACTCGAATAATAGCGGTTATGCTGTAAAAAATGATCCTCGTCTTTTTCATACAGTTGCATTGCCGGGGCTTCCATATAAATATAATGAATCTCTAATCTATGATGAAGATTGGAATCGAAATCCGGGCACATATGGAGTATACGCCTCATTAAAAGAAAATGTAGATCCTACTTGTGATTGCTTTGTGCCAATGGTGCCCTTCTATGCCAACACTAAAAACAGGATTATTCTCCGATTTTCAGACCTATTGCTGATGAAAGCCGAAGCTTTGATAGAATTACATCGTTCTGATGAGGCTTTGCCGATAATTAACTTAATACGGAACCGAGCCAAAAACAGTACTGATTTGATACAGTATGCCAGTGACCACATTGATATTAAGCCCTATCAAAATGGTGTAAACTGCAATTGGACTGAAGATTTCGCACGACAAGCTCTACGCTGGGAGCGCAGGCTTGAACTAGCCATGGAAGGGGGAAGGTTTTTTGATCTTGTCCGCTGGGGGATTACGGAAGAAGTTATGAATGCATATTATAATGCAGAAAAGAGCCGACGTTCTTATTATTCACAGGCAAACTTCACGAAAAATAAAAATGAGTATCTGCCTATACCTGAGCAACAAATAAAGTTTAGCAAGTATTTATATAAACAAAATGTTGGATATTAAAATCTATATATTATGAAAAAAACAATTTATATTTTAGCAATCGTATTGATAGCATTCAATTTTTCTGGTTGCACGAGTTCTGACCGAGATACCGTGGACTTAAATGCTGATGTTGATATTTTATCTTTTGCAATCAATGGAGTTAAGGGCACCATTGATACTACTAAACAAACCATTAAATTATTCATGCCGCCGGGTACGGATTTGACAAATTTAAGTCCCAGTATATCCATTTCAGATGGAGCAGCAGTTACACCCGCATCTGGGACATTAATGGACTTCAGTTCATCATCCACAACCCCTATTGAATATAGAGTTTACAGTAAAAATGTTTATAACACTTACAAAGTTACGGTAGAAGAAACCAAAGCAAAAATCACTATGTTTAAGGTTGGAGATGCTGTTGGGGATATTGATGAAGCAAATAGGAAGATAACAGTGTATGTTCCAACTGCTACAGACCTAACGACAATTACTCCGATAATTGATTATACTGCTGGTGCAACTATAAGTCCTGCTTCAGGCGCAACTGTCGATTTTACAAACCCAGTTATTTACACCTTAGATTATGTTGGCTATACATTTAAATATGTTGTTACCGTACAACATGGGGTAACTCCGGGCTTAGTCATATTCAATGGTGAGGATGTAAATCCGATTTGGGGAAATATAGCATCAACAGTTGAAAGTCCGTATCCCAATCCTTTGACTGATGGTATAAACACCACGCCATTTTGTGCTTCAATAATGCGCGCCGGTAACGATACCGATGCTGGAGGCAAGCCTTGGTCGGGTGGAGCATTGTGGAATAGCTATAAAGTGAACATAAATCCAGCAGAATACGATCGTTTTAGCATTATGATACTTAAAGAAGTGGCTGGAGATGTTCAACTTGAAATTCAATCTGATGGGGAACAAAACAAAGACTGGTTAAAAGTATGGTATTCTGAAGATAATTTGGGCAAATGGCAAAAATTAATATTCAAAATACCTGAAGATAGAACAGCTGTCATCAATAACATTTTGGTAGCACCACATGTACATGATGCCGGTTTTACAACCCAACGAATGTATTGGGATGAATTAATAGCTCTTCCAAAAGAGTAATTTAAAATTACACTACCAGACGTTAAAATCTGGTAGTGTAACTGTTTCTATTTATTAGTTAGCTGCGAATATAGGATTAATTTACAGACAGATACAACAGTTAACGTAATGAAATTTTTATGACCTATCTGTGACCTTAAAGTGAAAAATATAACTTAAATTCATGAAAACACCAAATTTACTATTAATATTATCGGTACTCTTATTATCGGTTTGCAGCACTCCAAATGAGCCTAATTCAGATAATAACGCCCCAAAGATAGATGAAACATTAACAAAAAAGCCGGCAGTAACTGAAGCCGAAGCCATAAAAACTGTTTATGAAACATTTTACAAACCGGCTAATGCAGTTGTAGGTGATCCAATGACGTATTACAACGAAGCAGACCAAACATTTTATGTCTTTTTTCTTTTAGGAAGATTTTTCGGATATCCCGGTGGTGGAATTTATGTAACTAAAACTAAAGACTTTGCAAAGTTTTTACCCCTCAATATCCCAAGTTCTCAAATACTTACAGGACAACCAGGCGAATGGGATATTAATATGGGTACTGGCGATTGTATTAAGAAAGATAATAACTATCATTTTTTCTATACTGTATTTACATCGCCATCTACAGTTTCAAAAGCAACACTCGCCAGTGATTTGTCATCGGGTGAATGGTATAAAAAACCTTCTTTTAAGATTCAGCCACCTGTATTTTGTAAAAATTCCGAGTTCCGTGACCCTGATGTCTATTGGGATGACACCCGAAATAAATATGTAATGCTTGTTGGCGGTCAAACTATTGAGAACCGTGCGGTACTAGCTCGATATCAATCGGATGACTTAAATACTTGGGAAGAGATACAAGGTCTTTATAAGGCCGCAGACAATAACAATCCCAAAATATATGAATTCCCTACCGATACCGACATCCCTGAATGTGCAGAGGTATTCAAACTAGGAAACAAATGGTATATGATTTTCTCAAGAATAAATAGAGACAATCATCGAAAGACATTTTATCGAATAGCCAACAGCCCGGACGGACCGTGGGAAGTTTGTAAAGACGAGAATGGGCTACATGAAACATTTGATGGTCTTTGGCTCTATGCAGCCAAAACTTCATTCGATGGACAAAATCGCTATTTAAGTGGCTGGGCTTCAACAGGACAGGACAGACAAACCAATCCTAATGAACTGGCCTGGGGAGGAAATCTGATTACTCATAAGCTGATACAACAACCAAGTGGAAAATTATATCCTACTATTCCGGACGCAGTAAATGCAAAATTCAAGGAATCTGTCGATTTTAAAAATATTAAACAAAAAGGGGTTGTAGAAAAAAATGGCAACACGTTCACACTATCGGGAAATAGTCAAGTGGTTTTTAATCGCAACACATCTTCACTAAAAATTGAAATGAAAATAGATGCTTCACAAGCCGAAAAAGGATTTGGAATTGGGTTTGGTGCTTACGAAGATCAAACGGAAAGTTACAACTTGACCTTTGATATGACAAGTAACAATCAGTATAATACTCCGGCACTTTTCATGTGTCAAAATAATAAAGAGTTAAATTTTACTCCACTAATTGTTAGTAGCAACAAACAATTCGATATAAAAATCGTTATCGAAAAACAAGTTTGTGTAATGTATGTGAATGGCAATGTGGCATTTACAAATCACATCTCAACAATGGAACAAAATCCATGGATGATTTTCAATAATTCTGGAGTGATCAAATTTTCAGACATAAAGATTTTTAAATAGCTTGTTGTAGGATTCATACAAAAACTTATTAAAAGCACATGGATGTATAACAATAATGATATTTGTTACCGGGTAGTTTTGATGATTTTGCTTGACAAACCATCAATTACAACACAAACTAATGAACAAAATCATATTAATTATCAGCTGCTGTAGTAGAAAAAACTTTAGATTTTGGATACACAAATCCAATAAACTGGACATTTACATTGTATCAAAATTACACAACAGTGCAACAAAATTGACACTGTTATCATTTTCATCAATCTATATTTGTAAATAAAATAAAATTATAAAAACATGAAACACACCATCTATCCACTATTCGTACTCTTGCTTATCTTTTCTGCTGGATGCAACGTTAAAGACAGTAATGCGAGAGTCATCAAACAAGACTTCAACATTAAAGCTGCAAATTTGCTTTTACCCATTCAGGATGAAGCGCCTGAAATAAAAGTTACAGTCGAATATCCCGACAGCATGTCACAATCTCCTTATTTTATCCGATTAGCTCAAGATACTATTGATTATTGGGTAAAATTGGATGTAGACAAATATAAAAACAAAACTATTTCGCTGAATTTTGAAGGAATTGAGAAAAACTCTTTTGCTCTAAAAAATATTAAGCAATCCGACAAGTTTGATTTTACTTTTAATGAAATGTATCGCCCTACATTTCACTTTTCTCCTGAATATGGCTGGATGAATGACCCGAACGGAATGGTTTATTTTGATGAAGAATATCACTTGTTTTATCAGTATAATCCATTTGGTGCTGTGTGGGGGAATATGCATTGGGGACACGCGGTTAGTACAGATTTAGTTTCTTGGACTTATTTGCCTATTGCGATTGGACCTGATAGTTTAGGTTCAATATTTTCTGGAAGTGCTGTCATAGACAAAAATAATACGGCCGGATTTGGTGAAAACGCGCTTGTTGCTATTTATACGAGTGCCGGTAAAGTGCAGGCACAATCCATAGCTTACAGTACCGATAAAGGACGTACATTTACCAAATATGAAAGCAATCCTGTTATTCCGAATGATGGTATCCCTGATTTTCGTGATCCTAAAGTATTTTGGCATAACGAAACAAATCAATGGGTTATGTCTTTAGCCACCAAGCAAACCATCACATTCTATGGTTCCCCAAACTTAAAAGAATGGACGAAACTAAGTGAGTTTGGTGAAGGCATTGGGAATCACGCTGGAGTTTGGGAATGCCCTGATTTATTTCCACTTAAATATGAGGGCAAAACGAAATGGGTACTGTTAGTTAGCATTAACCCGGGTGGTCCTAATGGAGGTTCTGCAACCCAATATTTCATAGGAAATTTTGACGGCACTAACTTCCACCCGGATAACTTACCTTATCCACTTTGGATGGATTATGGACGGGATAATTATGCCGGTGTAACTTGGAGTAATATTCCGGAATCGGATGGTCGTCGCTTGTTCATTGGCTGGATGAGCAATTGGGATTATGCCAATCAGGTGCCATCGAAGTATTTCAGAAGTGCCAATACAGTTCCTCGGGAACTCAAGTTGGCAAATAACGGTTCTCATTTAATTCTTACCAGTTATCCGGTTCGTGAAATTGAAAAGCTGAGAAAAACTGATTTGAAATCTGTTGACCAATTTACGGTTAAAGAAGAATACACCATTGAGCAACTGATAGAAAGCAATGTAGGAAGTTACGAAATTGAATTTACCTTATCACCTAATGCTGCAAAAACAGTTGGTTTTACCTTAGCGAATGATAAGAACGAAAATCTAACGTTCAAATTTGACAAAAAACTCAAACAAATAACTTTGGACAGAAGAAATAGTGGGCTGACAACTTTCAAAGATAATTTTGCTTCGGAAATAATCGCGCCTTTAGTAGATAGGAAAGAATTTAAAATTCGCTTATTAATTGATAAGGCTTCCGCTGAATTATTTGTAAACGAGGGAGAAACGGTAATGAGTACCATCTTTTTCCCAACAGAAGTAATGAATAAAATCAAATTCACATCAGAAGGTGGTGAAATACAAATTTCTAATCTGAAATCTTACAATCTAAATTAATATTAACGTTTTAGCCCAAATAAAAAATTTAGGGGTTAGACTAAAAAAAAAATCGATATGAAAAATAAAAAAATAGGATTAGGGCTTATTTCCATAATGTTGGCTTTCTTCTCAATGGGTTTTGTTGACTTGGTAGGAATTGCCACCAATTATGTGAAAGCTGATTTTAATCTAACAGATACCGTAGCCAATCTATTCCCTTCAATGGTGTTTTTCTGGTTCTTGATTTTCTCAATTCCAACGGGAATGTTGATGAACAAAATCGGGCAACGGAAAACAGTTTTATTAAGCATGCTTGTAACTGTTGCTGCATTAATTGTTCCCTTGATTAATTATTCCTTTGCATCAATGATGATTTCATTTTCGCTGTTAGGAATCGGAAATACACTAATGCAGGTATCTATTAATCCTTTGCTCTCCAACGTAGTTACAGGGGAAAAATTAGCCAGCTCAATGACTTTGGGGCAGTTTGTTAAAGCAATTGCTTCATTCTCAGCTCCACTTATAGCCGCATGGGCTGCTGCAAATCTTGGTGATTGGAAATATTTATTCCCAATATTCATGATTGTGGCTGTCTTAGCTGTATTGCTCTTAGGTTTTACAAAAATAGAAGAAAAAGATGCAGATATAAAGAAAACTTCTACTTTTGCCCAATGTTTCGCATTGTTGGGGGATAAAGTAATCCTTTTATCATTTTTCGGTATCATGTGCCATGTGGGCATTGATGTTGGAGTAAACGTGTCAGCCCCAAAGATTATCATGGAACGATTAGGCTTGCCATTAACCGAAGCCGGATTTGCTACCAGTGTGTATTTCTTGTTTAGAACCATAGGAAGTTTTACAGGCGCCATTGTATTAGCCAAGTATTCTTCAAAGAAATTTTTTGTGATAAGTGTCGTTTTAATGGTCTTATCTATCATCGGACTTTTTGTATTCCATAGTTTGATTCTAATCTATATTTCAATAGCCTTAGTTGGATTAGGAAACTCTAATATCTTCCCCATCATACTTTCGAAAGCAATGCTTTATTTACCTGAAAAGAAAAATGAAGTTTCTGGGCTCATGATAATGGGACTTTTTGGAGGAACAATCTTCCCGCTCTTAATGGGAGTAATGTCAGATGCTTTGTCTTCACAAATTGGGGCTCTGATTATACTAAGTATCGGAGTGATATATTTGGTGTTTTTGTCAAATAAATTACAAGCAGATAAAGTTGCATAAGTATAAAAGTGTAAAAAAATAAAATATAAACAGATGAAAAACATAATTGTTGGACTTGGAGAAATTCTTTGGGACCTCCTCCCCGGTGGAAAAGTTCTTGGTGGAGCACCTGCCAATTTTGCATATCATGCGTCTCAATTTGGATTTGAAGGATGTACCGTTAGTGCCATTGGAAATGACGCACTTGGCGATGAAATAATTGAAACCTTGAACGATAAGGCTTTAACCTACATTATAGAACGGGTAGATTTTCCTACAGGAACTGTTCCCGTTGCCTTAGATCCCAAAGGAATACCACAGTATATAATTTCTGAAAACGTGGCTTGGGACAATATCCCATTCACATCCAAGTTGGAAGATATAGCTGAAAAAACGATAACAGTTTGCTTTGGTTCTTTGGCACAACGGAGTGAAGTGTCTCGAAAAACAATTTTACGCTTTTTAGACCTTTTACCGAAAGATACATTAAAAGTGTTTGATATTAATCTTCGGCAAAAATTTTATTCAAAAGAAGTGATTGATAGCTCATTACAACGTTCTGATATCCTTAAAATAAACGATGAGGAGGTAATCGTTGTAGCCGATCTCTATGACTGGAAAGGTGAAAGTGAAGCAGATATCTGCCGAAAATTATTGAAATTATATAATTTGAAATTAGTGATATTGACCAGAGGAACAAATGGCAGTTATGTGTTTTCTCCAGATAAAGAGTATTTTCAACCAACTCCCAAAGTTGATGTTGTGGATACTGTTGGAGCCGGTGATTCTTTTACTGCCGGTTTTATAACCTCCATACTCAAGGGTAAAAGTATTCAAGAAGCGCATAAAATAGCTGTAGATGTATCTGCTTTTGTATGTACACAAAAAGGAGCCATGCCCAAGTTAATAGAATCATTGATACAATAAAATCATCTAACTAATAAGAAAAAAACAAATCAATAATTATTGGTTTGTTTTTTTTATTTCAATTCAAATATTAAATTTGTGAAATAAAACACCAATATTCCATGAAACAGGCATTTGAGAAAACCTCTCAAATACAAGGTGATGACTAATTAGATCAATTAAGAGTACGCTCCATCTGACTAAGTATAAAAATAAATTTTACACAGATGAAATACACATATCCAATCCTTTTTCTTTTTCTTTCTATCTTTTTCTATTCTTGCGACAATAGGAAAAAAGAATTTGTTATTGGTGTGTCTCAATGCAGCGATGATGCCTGGAGGCGTACTATGAATGAAGAAATGTTACGGGAAGCTTCATTTGTAGGAAATATCGAATTGAAAATAAAAACTGCCTACGATAACAATCAACGACAAATACGTGATATTGAATGGTTTATTGCTGAAAACGTTGACTTGCTAATTGTTGCCCCTAATGAAGCCTCACCACTTACTCCGGTAGTAGAAAAGGCTATGGATAGAGGAATACCGGTTGTGTTAGTTGATAGGAAGATTGCATCAAATAAATATTCAGCCTTTGTAGGAGCCGATAATTTTCAAATAGGAAAGGATGTGGGAATGTATGTGGCTAAAATACTTAGTGGCAAAGGAAATGTGGCAGAAATAAGAGGGTTAAAAGGTTCTACACCCGACGCAGAGCGACACAGTGGGTTTATCCATTCTATTAGTCAGTATCCCGAAATTAAAGTAGTATATGAAGGAGATGGAGCTTGGTTACGTTCTGAAGCAAATAAAAAAATGTCTGAGGCTCTAACTCAACTAACTAACATTGACCTTGTATTTGCTCATAATGATGAAATGGCAGTTGGTGCATCTGAAGCTATTGGTTCAAATAAAAATCCTAAAAGACCGATTATCATTGGAATTGATGCGTTGCCGGGTGTGAATGGCGGTATTGAAAGAGTGCTAGACGGCGTGATAGATGCAACATTTATTTATCCCACGGGTGGAGAAAAAGCGATTCAAACTGCACTACAAATTCTTCACAATCAAAATTACACACATGACAATATTTTATACACGGCTGTGGTGGATAAAACAAATGCCCGTGTCTTAAAATTACAAACAGATCAAATCATTCAACACCAAAATCGAATTAATAAACTGAATGAGTCATTAAGTATAAACTTAACACAGTACTCCACACAGCGTATTTTATTATTCGCTTCTTTAATCACATTAGGGATAATTTTGTTTCTTTTAGCCCTGCTATTAAAGTCAAATAGCCATAAGAAACGAGTTAATAGTGAGTTAGAAAGGACAAATCAAGAGATAAATCGTCAAAAGGAAGTGCTATCCGAACAACGCGATCAACTTGTTACGCTATCAAAAAACATGGAAGACGCTACACAGGCAAAGCTTGTCTTTTTTACTAATATATCGCATGAATTCCGTACTCCTTTGTTACTTATCAGTGGACCACTTGAAACAATTGAAAAGGAAGAACAACTATCTCACGAAGGTAAAAAGATGGTGAGGATAATGAAAAAAAACATCAATATCCTGTTGAGATTAATTGACCAGATTATTGAATTTAGACGGTATGAAAATGGTAAAATGCAGATGCTTTTTCGCTACTATGATTTGAAAAAATTCATAGGTCAGATTTATGGTTCTTTCAAAGAATTGAGTAAAAAGAAACATATTCAGCTGAAATATGTCGTTGAAGATACTGATTTTATGGTTTGGTTCGATGCAGACAAAATTGAAAAAATATGCTATAATTTGATTTCAAACGCATTAAAATTTACCCCGGAAAACGGACAAGTGGACATACATTTGTCTAAGGAAATTGTAAATGATGAAGAATTTGCAAAAATAGCTGTAATCGACACCGGCATAGGAATTTCACAAAAACACCTATCTGAAGTTTTTAGCCGTTTTTACCTGGTAGATAATAATTATTCCGGTTCTGGGATAGGACTAGCTCTTACTAAGGCTTTGGTGGAGCAGCACAATGGCAGTATCGGTGTAAAGAGCACAGAAGGAAAAGGCAGTACATTTTATTTTCAAATACCATTTAAACAGGAACATATATCTGTAACTGAGCAATATCCTATTTTACGAGCAAATAATATAAACGCAGACGATTTATATTCCTTTGAAGAATGGGATGAAATGGAAGATGATACCGAAGAAATCTTTACTAAAAGTGATAAACAAACCATTTTAATTGTAGAAGATAATCCCGATGTTCGTAGATATATCAAATCAGTATTGCAAAAGGATTATGAGATTATTGAAGCATCCAATGGCAAAGAAGGTTTCATTAAAGCGATGAAAAACATACCGGATTTAATCATTAGCGATGTAATGATGGACGGAATGAATGGATTTGAATTATGCAAGTCTGTAAAAGAGAATATTAGTACCAGCCATATTCCAGTGGTGTTATTAACAGCCTACGCTTTAGATGAACAAAGACTAATCGGCTTTGAGAGTGGTGCTAACGCTTACATACCAAAACCCTTCAACGCTGAAATTCTGAAAATTAGAATCAATAAATTAATTGAAAATAAGGAAAAAATAAAAGAATATTTTAAGAAAAATCTGACTTTTGGTGATAAAAAGGGAAATATAGGCCAAATTGATAAGACATTAATTGAAAGATTTAGAACCATTGTAGAAGATAATATTACGGATAGCGATTTGAATGTTGATGCCTTAGGGCAGGAGTTGGGAATGTCACGAGTGCAGCTTTATAGGAAGATAAAATCGTTGACAAACTATGCGCCAAATGAATTAATTCGTAATATACGACTAAAAAAAGCGGAACAACTGATGATTTATTCCGATAAGTCCATTTCAGAAATAGCCTATGATACCGGATTCACATCGCCATCCTATTTCTCAAAATGTTTCAAAGAGTATTTTAATGAAAGCCCAACTGAATATTTAAATAAAATAAAATAGTATTTGTGCCGTCAAATACTCTACCAGCATACCTGCACCTTACCGCTTTCGGCATATTTTACTTCTATCGGACGTTTGCGACGAATTAGTCAGACTATTACTCCCCTTTTTATTAATCACAGGTAGTTATCTTTATATTTAAAGTTCTGACCAAAAGCTTTTGCAGTAACTTTTTCCGGTTCTAATAACCAAATTTTCACGTTTCGAATAGCCGGCGTAGATATTTTGAATTCACGGTCGGTATAATGTTTCATAAAAAGTTTCATTAACCGATCTTTCTCTTCCATATCCTCGATAAACTCAATTTTCCCACGCACAAGCACACTTTTTGACTCCATGCTGTAGCTGCACGCCACATCCAAGTGCTGATAGAAAATCCGGTTGTTTTCGGTACAGAAAGTTACACATACGCGGTTATCTTTTTCGAGGAGCTTCACGTGCTT
>JAAYSS010000064.1 GCA_012518275.1 Bacteroidales bacterium | reverse complement strand
GCTTTCCCGACTCCGGCGAATGCAATTTTTGATGGTGCAAATCCTGCGTTAATAGCGGCTTGAATTTCGCCACCGCTCACACAGTCAGCACCCAGTCCGGCTTTTTTTATCTCTACTAAAAGTTTCGGATTGACGTTCGCTTTGAAAGCATAATGGACAACAAACGGAACATCTTCTATCTGCTTGTTGATTTCAGACAGCGTGTCCCTCAGCAACTCCAAATCGTAATAGTAAAATGGTGTTTGTAGTTTTTGAAATTTATCTATCGGATAATTTGCTTTCATGTTTTTTTCGTTGTAAACGCTTTAAAAATCGATTTTGTCCTTTTTTCTTGATTATCAGTCTGCCGAAAGTCGGATGTAAAAACGTAAATTAGTTAAATATCGCTTCGCTTAATGCGTTTAGAGTCCGCTTTTTGTCTTTTGCGCTTACTAAAATTGATACGTTGTAATTACTTCCGCCGTAAGAAATCATCCGGATCGGGATGTCTTTCAGCGCGGAAACGATTTTTGCCTGAAAACCAACTTGTTGGTAAGGCATATCACCCACTACACACACGATAACCATATCTTTATCGACTGTAACAGTGCCGAATTTCTTCAAGTCGTTAACGATTTCAGCCAGTCGGCGGTTGTTGTCGATAGTTACAGAAACACCGACTTCCGAAGTGGTAATCATATCGATAGAAGTTTGATGTGTTTCGAAAATTTCAAAAACTTTCCTAAGAAAACCGTGTGCCAAAAGCATTCGGCTTGATTTAATTTTAATGGCAGTAATCCCATCCTTTGCTGCCACGGCTTCAATCACGCCATTGATGGATTTATTTGAAATCAACGTACCGTGGGCTTTGGGCTCCATCGTGTTTAACAAACGAACGGGAATGTTGTTCAGTTTTGCCGGCAGAATGCAGGTCGGGTGCAAGATTTTGGCGCCGAAATAAGCCAGCTCAGCCGCTTCTTCGAAATGAAGCATCGGAACCGGTTTGGTGTTTTCAACATAGCGCGGGTCGTTGTTATGCATGCCGTCAATGTCCGTCCAAATCTGGATTTCTTTGGCTTTGATTGCTGCGCCGATGAGCGATGCCGTATAGTCGCTTCCGCCGCGCTGCAGGTTGTCAATTTCACCGTAAAAATTACGGCAAATATATCCTTGAGTAATGTAAATATCTGCTTTTGGAGACTCTTTTAGTATTCTTTTCAGATTTTCAGCAATGAAAGCTGTGTCCGGTTCGCTGTTTTTGTCAATCCGCATAAAATCCAACGCCGAAATTAGTATGCTGCTGATGCCTTGCTCTTCCAGATAAAGCTGAAACATATTGGTAGAAAGCAGTTCGCCTTGCGCCAAAATGGCTTTTTCTTCGAAAATTGTGAAAACGCTTTTCGAAAATGAACGGAGATATTCAAAAATGTTATGAATGATTTCTAGTGCTTTCGAGGTTTGTTTTTCCGTTGCGTAAAGCTCGTGAATCACGTCAATATATTTGTGTTCCAGTAAGTTGATTTTTTCCAACGCACCTGATGAATTGTTTTTGTAAAAATAGTCGGCTATTTCCACAAGGCTGTTCGTTGTCCCCGACATAGCCGACAGAACAACAATTTTCTGTTCGCCGTTGTTGATTAATTTAACTACATCTTTGATGCGTGTGGCAGACTCCATTGACGTTCCGCCGAATTTTAATACTTTCATTTTGAGCTGAAAAATTGGGTTAGGATATCAAATTGCAAAAGTAACAAATTTTTGCGAATAAACAGGAGTTTGAAGTTTACAATATTTGAGTTACTTTTGTGAAAGAAATAAAAGAAAACAAGGACACACTTTTGGTGCATCCTTGTTATTTTGGGTGGCTGATGGGGGTCGAACCCACGACCTTCGGAACCACAATCCGACGCTCTAACCAACTGAGCTACAACCACCATTTTTAGTGGGTGCAAAGATAACGCAGTTTTTTTAATTCTGCAAATTTTTTATTTAGAAACTGGCTGATATGAAATTTTTTATTGAGAACAAGCAAATAGACGGTATAATTAAGGAAATTAAGGGAAAAATTTACCTTTCGATGAACGGCGATGTGGCTGAATCTATGGCGCAACATGGATTGGTGTATAAAAAGAATTTCGGAGTGAATATCCCGAGAATTAGAGAGATAAGCCGAGATTATGAGCCGAATCACGATTTATCGGCAAGGCTTTGGGCAATGAAAATCCGTGAAACGATGATTTTAGCAACGTTGCTTCAGCCGACGGAAAAATTCACGAAATCCGATGCGGAAAGTTGGATGAAAAGCGTGAGTCAAACTGAACTGGCTGAGCAGGTAAGCATGAATCTTTTTTCAAAACTTCCTTTTGCTGCGGAGCTGTCGCTCGACTTGATAAAATCGCATGAAATGTGGCATCAAATAGTTGGATTTATGACATCTGCACGGATTTCTAACTTGTTTTCGCAGGAACAAATCGAGCAAATTATTGAAAGAGCTGTTGAACTTTCTGACACCGAAGAGTTGCATTTGTACAAGTCCATCTCACTCGCGTTGAGCAGATTTTGCAGGTTGGGAAAAGAAATTGTTGACAAGGTGCTCGGAAAAACGGATGATTTTGCCGATTCGGAAATGATTTCAAAGAAATATATTTATTCTGAAATCAAAAATGAAGTTGATTTTATGAATTTTTAATAGGCTGATACCGTAAAAATTACTACTTTTGTTTGTTTGAATTTAATTTTTTACTGTTTTTACTAAAAAAAGTTTAACTTTTCCCCTGATGAGAGATGAATATTCGCTGGAAAGCGTCAAAGAGATTTTCACTAAATTTTTAGTTGATAAAAAACATCGAAAAACGCCCGAAAGATATGCCATTTTGGAACGGGTATACACGCATGACGGTCATTTCAGTGCCGAGTTGTTGTACAAAGCAATGCAATCCGATTATCGGGTGAGCTTGGCGACTATTTACAACACGTTAGAGCTTTTGCTTGAATGCAAACTGGTGGTAAAACATCAATTTGGTGACCAGATAGCTCAGTACGAAAAGACCTTTGGAACCGTGAAGCACAACCATTTGGTATGTACAAGTTGCGGAAAAATCAAAGAATTTTCGGACAAAAAAATCAGAACACTTATTCAGAATAAAAGATTTGCGCAGTTCGACGTTTCTTACTATTCGTTGTACTTGTACGGAACGTGTAAAAAATGCAAAATAGAATCGGAAAAAAATAAGAATAAATAATATCATACATTTTTAAAAGAATATGAAGAAAGTTGATGTATTGCTCGGCTTACAATGGGGCGACGAAGGTAAAGGAAAAGTAGTGGATGTGCTGACTCCCCACTACGACGTGGTTGCCCGTTTTCAGGGCGGTCCTAATGCCGGCCATACGCTTGAATTTGAAGGGCAAAAGTATGTGTTGCGTTCCATCCCTTCGGGAGTTTTTCAAGGCAATAAAATAAATGTAATCGGTAACGGCGTAGTACTCGATCCGGCTGTCTTCAAGGAAGAAGTGGATGCACTCGAAAAATCGGGGCATTCGCTGACCGAACGTTTAAAAATATCGAAAAAAGCTCATCTAATTCTTCCTACTCATCGCTTGCTTGATAATGCCCATGAATCAGCCAAAGGAGATTCTAAAATAGGAACAACCGGCAAAGGAATTGGTCCTACTTACACCGATAAAATAAGCCGTAATGGGCTTAGGGTAGGGGATATTTTATATAATTTTGAAGAAAAATACAAAGCAGCTGTAGAACGACATCGAATTTTACTGAAAGCTTACGGTGTGCCTTGCGAAATATCGGAAATTGAAAAAGAATGGTTTGAAGGAATTGAGTGTCTGAAAAGATTTGAACTTATTGATAGCGAGCATATTATAAATAAAGCATTGGCAAACGGGAAAAGTATTCTTGCTGAAGGTGCACAAGGTACTATGCTCGACATTGATTTTGGTTCTTATCCGTTTGTAACTTCATCAAGTACTGTTTGTGCGGGGACGTGCACTGGATTGGGTATTGCACCGAGCCGAATAAACGATGTGTTCGGTATTTTCAAAGCCTACTGCACGCGTGTGGGTAGCGGTCCGTTTCCCACCGAACTTTTTGATGAAGCCGGCGATAAGTTGCGCAATAATGGTTTTGAATTCGGATCCGTTACAGGAAGACCCCGTCGTTGCGGATGGATTGACTTGGTGGCGCTTAAATACGCCATCATGATTAACGGCGTTACTCAACTGATTATGATGAAAAGTGACGTGCTCGATGATTTTGACACGATTAAAGCATGCGTGGCATATAAAATTAACGGCGTTGAAACGGAAGAATTTCCATTCAATATCAGCGATGGTCTTGAACCTGTGTACGTGGAAATGCCGGGCTGGAAGACCGATTTGACAAAAATTCAGGATGAAAATGAATTGCCGGAAGAGCTAAATGCTTATCTTGATTTCTTGGAAAAAGAATTACAAGTGCCGATAAAAATTGTATCGGTAGGACCGGATAGGAAGCAAACCATTTACAGGTATCAGGAGTAGTTGTAAAAACGAATTTAGATAAGAAAAAAGTTAAATAATTATATGTAAACGTGTGAAATTTAATAATTTCGCACGTTTAATGTTTTTACGCTTTGAAATACGTAGATATTCATACCCACAACCAAGTTTCGAACTCAAATAAAATTGTGGTTCGAAATTTGTCGTTATCCGACGCAGAGAAGTTTGTAGATTCGGACGTTTCGGAGTTGATATCCGTTGGAATTCATCCATGGAGTTTGGATATATTAAGTGATGGTTGGTTGGAAAAAATGACGAAAATAGCAGATGATAAACGTATTGTAATGATAGGAGAGTGTGGATTGGATAAAAATATAAGCGTTTTACTTGATAAGCAAATTGATGTTTTCATAAAGCACATTGCGCTTTCTGAATCGTTGAAAAAGCCGCTGATTATCCATTGTGTAAGATATTTCAATGAGTTGATGGCACTGAAAAAGCAGTATAAGCCCAAGCAAAAATGGATTGTGCACGGATTTAGGGGAAAGCCACAGCTTGCCGAACAACTGTTGAAAGCAGGAATGGATTTGTCGTTTGGAGAAAAATTCAATCCGGAAAGTGTTATTTCCACGCCGACCAATCGACTTTTTGTGGAAACAGATGAAAGTAATGTGCCGATAGAGATAATTTATGAACAAATAGCTGATTTGAAAGGCTGTAAAACAGAAGATTTAATTGCTGGAAAAATGCTATTGAAAATAAAAATTTGAATTAAGTCCGACTTATTTATAATGTAAAAACACATTAAGAATTTAAACTATAAATTGCACGAATTACACAAATAATAATCTACGAAAAATATTTTCGTTTGTAGTTAAAAAAATATTACCCAAATGAAAAAAATAATTTTAGTCATCATATCGTTAGCGTTTGTTTTAAACGTTAGTTCACAAGGTATTTCTCCCATTCAGCAACGGAAACTATTTCAGACCCTTACAGCAGTATCTAATCTATATGTAGATACGGTTAATGATAAAAAAATTGTGGAAAGCGCCATACGTGGCATGCTCGAAGAACTCGATCCGCACTCAACGTACGTGCCCGCCGAAGAGGTTCAGCGTATGCACGAACCATTGGAAGGAAGTTTTGACGGTATCGGTGTTCAGTTTCAGATAATTAAAGATACGATAAACGTAGTTCAAACTGTTTCAGGCACGCCGGCGGAGAAAGTGGGCGTGTTGCCCGGCGATAAAATTGTGCAGATAAATGATACGGTGGTGGCGGGTGTGAAAATTCAAAATTCCGACATTCTCAAAAAACTTCGTGGAAAACGTGGAACATCGGTATGGATTAAAGTAAAACGTGGAAGTAATCCAGATTTGATTGAATTCAAAATTATTCGCGATAAAATCCCGCTTTATAGCGTGGATGCATCGTATATGCTCACGGATGAAATTGGATTTATTAAGGTAAATAATTTTGGCAGTAATACCACCAAGGAGTTTAATAAAGCATTGAAAAAGCTGAAAGCCCAAGGAATGAAAGACTTGGTGCTGAGCCTTGAACGAAACGGTGGCGGGTATTTAAAAACATCGATTGAATTGGCGGACGAGTTCCTTCCGGCAGATAAATTGATTGTTTACACTGATGGATTGCATGTGCCGAGAAGCAGCGCGCGTTCAACGTACAAAGGGAACTTTGAGGACGGGCGCATTGTGGTGCTGGTAGATGAGTATTCGGCTTCTGCCAGCGAAATTTTGAGTGGTGCCATTCAGGACTGGGATAGGGGAGTGGTCATCGGTCGCCGGACTTTTGGCAAGGGGTTGGTGCAGAGGGAACTGCCGCTTATCGACGGTTCGTTGATTCGGCTTACCGTTGCGCGTTATTACACACCGACTGGCAGAAGTATTCAAAAACCGTACGAAAACGGAACGAAAGATTACAACAAAGATCTAATGGAGCGATACAATAATGGTGAACTGATGCATGCTGACAGTATCCATTTTCCCGATTCACTGCAGTATAAAACGTTGATTCAGAAGCGTACTGTTTACGGCGGAGGAGGCATTATGCCTGATATTTTTGTACCGATTGACACGACGAACAACACAGCTTATCATCGTGATTTGGTGGGAAAGGGTATCGTGAATAATGTCGTTATTCAGTATATGAATGCCAATCGTGCAAAACTGAAAGCTCAATATCCTACTTTTGAAAAGTTTAACAAAGAATTTGAAGTGAGTGAAGCGGTGCTGAAAAGCATGATTGCTGAAGGCGAAAAGGAAAAAGTGCCATTCAAAGAGGACGAATACAACCGCTCAAAAAGGCTGATTAAATTGCAAATGAAAGCCATTATTGCGAATAATTTGTGGGAAACGAGTGAGTTTTATCAGGTTATAGGAATGGAAAATGATTTGTTGAAAAAAGCGGTGGAAGTGTTGACCACGAAAGGTGCTTACGAAAAAGTGTTGAGCAGAGGCAGATAATTTCACATGATGGAGTATATTCAAGCCAACTGGGTAGAAATTGCGGGAGCGATTATCAGCTTCATTTACCTGTATTTTTCCATTCGAGAGAAGTCTGCCTTGTGGATTTTTGGGTTTTTGAGCTCGTTGCTTTACATTTGGGTGTTTTTTCACAGCAAGCTCTATGCTGAAATTTCGTTGCAGCTTTATTATCTTGTTATCAGTGTTTACGGTTGGATAACGTGGCGTCGAAAATCTGCTATTACGCATGAAACCGTATTACATATCACTTGCATCACGTCTGTTCGGCAGGTCGTTTTGTACCTTTTATCGGCAGTTGGAGTTTATTTTGTCTATTGTTTTGTGTTGGTCTATCTCACTGATTCGCCCGTTCCGCTGGCAGATTCATTCGTCGGATCGCTGAGCGTTATTGCCACGTATATGCTTGCCAAAAAGAAGATTGAAAACTGGCTGGTTTGGATTGTTGTAGATGCTTTTGCCGCAGGACTTTACTTTTACAAAGAACTTTATCCTACCACAGTTTTGTTTGTTGTTTACACCGTGATGGCGGTTGTGGGATATTTTCAGTGGAAAAAGAAAATGGAAGTGTAGTTTATAGCGGATAACTTGTTAATGTCAGTATTTTCTTGTTGTCTTTTTTCTTCCAAAACCAATCATTTATCAATAGTGTTAAGTAAGCACTTCCTGCACCTAAAACTGCACCTGCAATAACATCAGAAGGATAATGCACACCCAAATTCATCCTTGAATATCCCACGGAGCATGCCCAGAAGTAGGTTGGAGCAATTACGTACCATTTCGGGTATTTCAGTGTGAGCGAAGTTGCCGTTGCAAACGCCAGCGAAGTATGTCCCGAAGGCATCGAATATGATGTCATCATTTTATAAGGCTCAATGATGTCAGGGTAAGTAACGTACGGTCGGGGACGGCTGATTGCTCTTTTAAAACCGTACGTTAATGCACCGTCCACCAGTAGGCTTGAACCGATGTAAAGCGCGTTTTTCAGCATATCATCGTCGTGCGTGATAAGGGAGGTTACGCTAAGCGCCACCGGTACGGAAAATGCGACGACAGCAGTGCTTTCCGAGATAATAGTGGAATACTCTTTTACGAACCGATTCGGATTGTTGTTGATGACTTCAAGCGTCCGGATGTCCCAATTTTGGGCGCTTATGTTATAATTAAATGATGTTATACTCGATAAAAACAGAATAATTGTTGTAATTTTGCGAAACATATCAGTTGGGATTACGAAAACACAAATATATGGTTTTTCTGTCAAAAAAGATTAAAGTAAAGTAATTTAATGTTGAAAATTGCAATTATAGGACCTGAATCCACCGGGAAAACGGAACTTTGCGAAGCACTTGCTTCGCATTATCGCTGTAAGTGGGAGCCGGAATTGGCGCGGGAGTTTGTGGAAAATCTTGGCAGGGAATATACCTTTGATGACGTGGTAGAAATAGCTACCCTGCAAGTAGAGCAGGAAAAAAAACACGAAAATGTTATTTCGAATGATGAATTTGTGTTTTTTGATACAGACCTGATAATCACAAAAGTATGGTTTGCATACAAGTACAAAAACGTACCTGATTTTGTCGAAGAAAGATTATCTGCCCGATTTTTTGACTTTTATCTTCTTACCGAACCCGACTTACCTTGGGTATACGACCCTGTTCGAGAGCATGGTGATGATAGGGAGTTTTTCTTTGACTGGTATGAAAATGAGATTAAAGCACTTGGCACTCATTACGCAAAAGTGGGTGGAGTAGGTGATACGAGGGTGCTGAATGCGATAAAAGTAATAGATGAATTTCAAAAAAAATGTAAGAATAATCGAAACATTTTTGCGGTTAGTTGTTTATTTAAATAAGACATTGAAATCCAGAAATAAATGAATAAAATAATCCAGCAAAGCATTGAAAAATTGACGAATCAGGATTCGCTCGAACGGGTGTGTCGACAGCAGGCAGAGAGCCATCCGATGCCTTCCACAGACGTCATTATAAAAGTGATAAAACTGCTTCGAGCCGTTGTGTTTCCCGGGTATTTCGGTAATTCTGACATTAATCCGGAAAACTTGAAACAACATATTGAGAATCACGTGCATCAAATTCACGATTTACTCATTCAGCAGATTAAATCCGGTGTCTGTTTTGATAATACTTCCATCGATTTTAATTGCAAAGATTTGAATGAGAAAGCTGAGAAAATAGCTGAAGAATTTATCGGAGAATTGCCCCGACTTCGCAACGAGCTTTATAAAGATGCTATCGCTTCCTACAACGGTGACCCGGCGTCAAAAAGCGTTGGTGAAGTGATTTTCAGTTATCCCGGTTTACGTGCAATTAGCAGTTATCGTTTTGCCCACGAACTTTTGAAATTGGAAGTTCCCATTATTCCGCGTATTATTACCGAGTTAGCGCATTCGGAAACGGGAATTGATATCCACCCGGGAGCTCGAATCGGGAGGTCATTTATGATTGACCACGGCACGGGAGTTGTTATTGGCGAAACGGCTGTAATAGGCAACAATGTACGTATATATCAAGGTGTTACACTTGGAGCAAAGAGTTTTCCGCTGGATGAAAACGGCAATCCCATCAAAGGCATCGATCGCCATCCAAAAATCGAAGATGATGTGATAATCTATTCAAATTCAACGATATTAGGACCCATTACTATCGGAAAAGGAACTGTGATTGGGGGAAATATTTGGGTAGATAAAGATGTGCCTGCGGATAGTCGGATTTTGCAAAGAAAGGGATAGTTGGTAAAATAATTGATTGTAATGGCTAATCTATTTAATACATTACTTTTTAGGATTTTATGTTTTTATGAAAGAATTTAAAATGATAGCCAAGACCTTCAAGGGCTTGGAAGAAGTGCTGGCTCAGGAGTTAGTGGAGCTGGGCGCCAATAACGTGCAGATACAGCGTCGTGCAGTTAGTTTTACGGGCAACCAAGAAACGATGTATCGTGCTAATTTTCACTTGCGTACGGCATCTCGCATTCTCAAACCCATATTTTCTTTCAAAGCCGTTGATGCAGATGAAATTTACGAAAAGGTAAAACAGTACGATTGGGAAAAGCATATGTCATTGGCTACTACTTTTTCCATTGACTCCACCGTTTTTTCGGACGAATTTCGCCATTCCAAATTTGTAGCTTACCGTGTAAAGGATGCCATTGCCGATTTCTTTAGGGAAAAATACAACAAGCGACCATCCGTTAGCGTCGATAACCCCAAGTTGATGATAAATGTACATATCGCTCAAAACTTCTGTACAATTTCATTAGATAGCTCTGGAGATTCTCTTCATAAACGAGGTTATCGTGAAAAACAGACCGAAGCTCCCATCAACGAAGCACTGGCTGCAGGCATGATACTGATGACCGGTTGGCGGGGTGAAACTGACTTTATTGATCCGATGTGTGGTTCGGGAACGTTTTTGATTGAAGCGGGATTAATTGCACTTAATATTCCACCTGGAATTTACAGAAACGACTTTGCGTTCGAGAAATGGAATGATTTTGATGAAGAGCTTTTTGAATATGTCAGCAATGATGATTCTGACGAACGGGAATTTAAGCATAAAATTTACGGGTCGGATATTTCACTGAGAGCCGTGCGGACTGCTGAAAAAAATGTACGTAGCGCCGGTTTGAGCAGATACATAAGCATAAGCCATCGTCCTGTCAGTGAGCTTGAAGCTCCGTCCGAAAAATGCATGCTTGTAACCAATCCGCCTTACGGAGAACGTATCAATCCAGCTAATATCAACGAAGTATATAGCTCACTCGGTTCGGTGTTGAAACATAAATTTGCAGGAAGTACGGCGTGGGTTATCAGCTCTAACGAAGAATTTCACCATAAAATTGGATTAAAACCCGGCAAAAAAGTGGAATTATTAAACGGAGCTTTGGATTGCCTGTACTGCCGATATGATATTTTTGAAGGGAAACGGAATGAGTATTTGAAGAAAAAATTAAATAGGTGAGTATTAAATCATATCATATAAATGATCAGCTATATTCAGCTCGAAAATATTACTAAATCTTTTGGCGATAAACTTCTTTTCGAAGATATCTCTTTCGGTGTTTCCGACAATCAGCGAATTGCGTTGATTGCTAAAAACGGAACGGGAAAAACCACGTTGCTCAATATTATTATCGGGAAAGACAGTGCCGACAGCGGAAATATTTCTTATAAAAAAGATTTACGGATAGGCTATTTGGAGCAGTCGCCTGAATTTCCTGTCGACCTTTCTGTTATTGATGCTTGCCTGCAAAGTGATAACGAAACTGTACGTACTATTGCTGAATATGAGCACGCCATGCTGCATCCCGATAAGTCTAAAATGAGCGAAGTTCTGGCTAAAATGGATATTCTTAATGCTTGGGATTATGAAACGCGCATCAAACAAATTCTTGGAAAACTCAATATCACAGATTTTGAGCAAAAAATCGGTGAACTTTCCGGCGGCCAAATCAAGCGTGTGGCACTTGCCAACGTGCTTATCAGTGAGCCGGAACTGCTGATACTTGATGAGCCGACTAACCATCTTGACCTAGAAATGGTGGAGTGGCTTGAAGATTTCTTGAAGCGTTCATCAATGGCTTTGCTTATGGTTACGCACGACCGTTATTTCTTGGATCGAGTTTGTACAGATATTTTAGAACTTGATAATCAGTCGCTTTTCAGTTATTCGGGAAATTACAGCTATTACTTGGAAAAGCGGCAGGATCGGATTGATAATTTCAATGCTGAATTGGCAAGCACTAAAAATATTTATCGACGCGAGCTGGAGTGGATGCGTAGTACACCGCAAGCACGCACCGGTAAATCGAAAGGACGTATCGACCGCTTTTACGAGATTGAAGAAAAAGCCAAGCAAAGTTTGGTAAACGAAAATGTTAAATTAGCCGTAAAAGCATCTTATTTAGGTTCCAAAATTTTTGAAGCGAAATACATCAGCAAATCATACGGTGATTTGAAGATTTTGGATAATTTTTATTACAATTTTGCGCGCTACGAAAAGCTCGGAATTGTAGGAAAAAACGGAACGGGGAAAACCACTTTTCTGAAAATTCTGCTCGGTGAAGTGAAACCCGATAGTGGCAGCGTGGATGTTGGTGAAACGGTGCGATTTGGTTATTACAGTCAGGAAGGATTGGAATTTGATGAGCAGATGAAAGTGATTGACGTGGTACGTGATATTGCTGAAGAGGTGGATTTAGGAAACGGCAAAAAGTTGACTGTGTCGCAGTTCTTAAATCATTTCCTTTTTGCACCCGAAAAACAGCATAATTACGTCTATAAGCTTAGCGGTGGTGAAAAACGTCGTTTGTACCTTTGCACTGTGTTGATGCAAAATCCCAATTTCCTTATTCTCGATGAGCCGACCAATGATTTGGATATCGTTACGCTGAATATTCTGGAAGATTACCTGCAAACGTTCAAGGGTTGTGTTATTGTGGTGAGCCACGACCGCTACTTTATGGACAAAGTGGTGGATCATCTTTTCGTATTTGAAGGCGATGGAATAATTCGCGATTTTCCGGGAAATTACACTCAATATAGGGAATACAGAGAGAGCCAAGAATTGGAAAGTAAAAACAAGGAAAAAGAAGCAGAGAAAAAACAGGAGCCCAAAACCAAGCGGCAGGACAATAGCAAGCCGAAAGATGTACCGAGAAAGATGACTTATGGTGAAAAGCGTGAGTTTGAAGCGTTGGAAAAGGAGATTCCCGAGTTAGAGCAAGAAAAAGCAGAGCTGGAAAACAAACTTTCATCCGGTGAAATAACAGATGCCGATGAAATTATTCAGATTTCCAAGCTTTTTTCGGAAGTGAGTGATTTGTTGGATGAAAAAGAGATGCGATGGCTGGAACTGAGCGAGATTGAAGGATAAGCGTAGGAGCTAAGACGTTCATATCCAATAGTTTTAGCATAGCCAAATATTAGATTGGATGCGAAACAAATCCCTTTTTAAATCAAGAAAGGTTGCCACGAGCGTGACAACCAATCTTTTGTTAACCTTAAATCTAATACTATGAAAAAATCACAATACAAAAGTATGGGAATTCAGTATTTCAGCCAAAATATTTAACAATAATTCACTTAAAAAATATTGTCCAGCCTTTCTTTGACATTTTGTTGAAAATACTCGAATATGATAAGCATTTGATTTGTTTAGTTAAAATCCTGTTGATTTTAAATTTAACCCCGCTTTTTCGTCCAATCCAAACATCAGATTCATGTTCTGAACTGCTTGTCCGGATGCACCTTTCAGTAAATTGTCTATGACAGAAATGATCAATAAGTTTTCTCCGTGCTTTTCAACATGCATGATTGCTTTATTTGTATTTACCACTTGCTTCATATCCGGATTTTCTGACACTACAAAAGTAAACGGAGCATCTTTGTAAAAGTCACAGTATAAATTTTCCGCTTCTTCCTGTGTTAAATCACATTTGGTGTATGCCGTAGTAAAAATTCCGCGTGAAAAATTTCCACGTACTGGAATGAAATTCAGTTCTTTATCAAAATTAGCCTGCAATTGATGTATGGATTGTAAAATTTCTGTTAAGTGTTGATGCTTAAAGGCTTTATACACCGAGATATTGTTGTTCCGCCAACTAAAATGGGATGTTGGCGAAGGTTTCACGCCGGCTCCGGTAGATCCGGTTATAGCATGGATGTGAATATCGTTTTGCAACAATCCCGTTGACGCTAAGGGTAAAAGAGCGAGTTGAATAGCTGTAGCAAAGCATCCCGGATTAGCTACGTGAAGGGCATTTTTTATGGCTTCACCGTTCAATTCTGGCAGCCCGTACACAAAATCATTTCCTTCGCGAGCGTGGCGATAATCGGTCGATAAGTCAATGATTTTCAAGTTTTTTGGTATGTCGTTGGCTTCCAAGAATTTTTTACTGTCGCCGTGTGCTGAGCAGAGAAACAGCACATCAATCTCGTTTAAGTGCAATTTATCTGTAAAAATAAGTTCAGTGTCACCGTATAATCCGCTATGAATGGATGTAACGGGATTTCCGGCATTGCTGCTGCTGTTGATAAATTCAATTTTTACTTCGGGATGATGAATGAGAATTCTGATTAATTCTCCGGCTGTGTATCCCGCACCGCCGATAATTCCTGCTTTAATCATTGAAATAGATATTTAGATAATAAATTTTATGTTTTATTTAATGGTGTTTGAAGTTAGATTTAATCCGATAACCGAGATAATCAGCGTTGTCAGAAAGAAAATTCGCCAGAAAGAAACCGGTTCATTGAGTAGTAAGATGCCGGCGATAACTGCTCCGGATGCGCCTATTGCTCCCCAAACTGCATAAGATAACCCGATTCCTAGTCCCATTCCGATTGCTTTGTAAAGGAAATACATCGAAAGGCTGACAGCTACAAGAAAAATAGCAATCCAAAGGAACATTTCTCTGCCCGAAGTGGCAGATATTTTTCCTAAACTGAAAGCAAACAGCGTTTCAAAAAATCCACCGATAATCAAATAAATCCAAGCCATTTTTTAAAATAATAAACATACCTGCTTATCGCTAGGGTAAAACCGTAGCGGGTTAAAAATTACTTAATTTTTCAAATTCATAGGGTTAAGGCTAATAAGTTGATTTAACTTCGTATCATAAATTAGCTAAACGGTAAAGCTCAAAACGAATCATCAAGAAGGCGGCAATCCATAAAATCAGTATTAAGTAGGTGAAAACGAAGTACTTAAATTTCCGATTTTTATGTCGGATAGCGTACATCAGCACAATGATAGCGAATACGCCGCCCAGTAATTCCATTAAATGTAAGCTGATTTCAGCCACACGTTTTCCGTTTTTTTCAGCCGATATCTTATCAAAAATAAATAATCCGGCTGAAACTAAATTAATGATTAACAGGTAAATGAGAAATGTTTTCATTGCTATTGTGAAACAAATTCAATTTTACTTTAACAAATCCGGTCTTAATCGTTTTGTCCGCTCAACAGATTGTTGATGTTGCCATTCTTCTATTTTTGCTTGATGCCCGGAAAGCAGAATATCAGGCACTTTCCAGCCTTTGTATTCCGCAGGACGGGTATAAACCGGCGGCGCCAGTAGGTTGTCTTGAAAACTGTCCGAGAGCGCAGAAGTTTCATCGCTTATTGCACCCGGGATAAGTCGCACGATGGCGTCTGTCATAATGCAAGCCGGAAGCTCACCGCCCGTCAGTACAAAATCTCCTACACTTATTTCTCTTGTTATCAGATGCTCACGAATCCGATGATCAATCCCCTTGTAATGCCCGCATAGAATAATTAAATTTTCAGCCAAGGAATACCTATTTGCCATTTTCTGGTCAAATTTTTCCCCGTCGGGCGAAGTGTAAATTATCTCGTCGTATTCTCTTTCCGAAGTTAATTTTGAAATAATATTATCTATTGGTTCAATTTGCAGTACCATTCCTGCACCAAAGCCAAAAGCGTAATCATCCACGCGACGGTGCTTATCGCTCGTATAGTCGCGTAGATTATGCACATAAATTTCCACCAATCCCTTCTCTTTGGCTCTCTTCACGATGGAAAAATTGAGCGGGCTGTCCAATAATTCGGGTACGGCTGAAATGATATCGAAGCGCATTGGCTGTTTGGTTTAGTAGATATTTTTCTGAATGTTTGTTTTTATCCAAACACTTTTGCAAAAATACAAAAAAATCACTTCTTTTATATCGCTTTTGAATTAATTCATTAAAATATAAAGATAAACAGATTCAGAAATAAATATTTTTTAATTGATTTTTTAAAATTTGATACCAAAAATGAAATTTATAATGTATATTTGCATATTATAACCAAAAACTTTAATCGTGGAAATAGATTTATTGAATATTTTTACCGACGTATACTTTAAAACTCCTATTTGGAGTGATTACGTTCTTTTGGCGTTGTCTGTATTCTTTTTAGCATTTTCAGCGTTTTATAGCTCGGCAGAAGTGGCTTATTTCTCGTTACTTCAAGAAGATTTGGATGAATTTGAAGAGAGCGACTCGAAGAAGGAAAAAACAGCTTTAAAGCTATTTAGAACTCCCCAAAAACTGCTGGCTACCATTATCATAGGTAGCAATGTATCAAAAATTGCATTTATTATTATTTCCCTTACGTTTATATATTCTGTTTTTGATTTTGAAGAAATGCCTGTTTGGGGGATTGTAGGTCCTTTTATAGGTGTTAGCCTTGTGTTTATTGTGTTTTGTGAATTGATGCCAAGGGTTTATTCGTCAGAAAATTCGAAGTGGGCTGTTCGTAATAGCTCAGTGATTTTGCTTGGACTTCAAAATTTTTTCCGACCTTTTGTCGATTTGCTGGCAGAATCAAAGGCGCTGGTTTACAGCAAACTAACAAAGGTTAATGTAAATTCCATTTCCATTGATGAACTTTCACATGCGTTGGATTTGGCTACTGAAACTCAAGATGATGATAAGGAAATGCTTGAGGGAATCATTAAGTTTGGGGATATTCAGGTTTCAGATATCATGACTTCGCGAGTAGATATGGTAGGAGTGGATACGAAGTTGAATTTTAAGCAGTTGATAGAGGTTATTACTTCTTCCGGCTATTCACGGTTACCGGTCTTTTCTGGGAGCAGAGATAATATTAAAGGGATACTATTTAGTAAGGATATGCTACCATATTTGGATAAACCAGACTCTTTCCGCTGGCAAACATTAATTCGTCAAGCCTATTATGTTCCCGAAACAAAGAAAATTGACGATTTGTTGCTTGAGTTTCAAGAAAACCGAATACACCTTGCGCTTGTGGTGGATGAATACGGAGGGATTTCAGGGCTGATTACTTTGGAGGACATTATTGAGGAAATTGTGGGTGATATCAGTGATGAGTACGATGAAGAGGAGGTTTTGTTCCAAAAAATAGATAATCACACCTATATTTTTGAAGCTAAAATTCAGCTAAATGATTTCTATAAAGTGACCGAAATTGACAGTAAAGAGTTTGAAGAAATTACAGAAGATGTAGAAACGCTGGCCGGAATGATTTTAGAAATTAAGGGTGAATTGCCGGAGGTAAATGAAAAACTTCAATACAAACATTTTGTGTTTGAGATATTACAGGCAGATAGTCGTCGCATTAAAAAAGTAAAACTTCACATTAAAAACGATCCGGACAAAACACATCAAAATGACGATTAAACAATTCATACACCCGGTTTTTGTTGTATTGTTATTTTCTGTTTTTTTACTCATTACAAGTTGTAAAAAAAAATCTATACCACGCCCGTATGGATATTTTAGGGTTGATTTGCCTGCTCACGATTACTCGGTTTTTGACCTAAATAATTACCCTTATACTTTTGAAGTTTCCAATTTGGCAAATATAGTCTCTCGACATGAAATGGGGGAGCAGTACTGGATCGATATTCAGTATCCTTCGTTGAAAGCCAGTATCCACTGTAGTTATAAGCCGGTGCGGTCGGATTTATTTAATTTGCTGGAAGATACGCGAAACATCGTATATAAGCATTTAGTAAGAGCGGACGATATTGTTGAATTACCGTATGAAAATCGGGAGACAAAAGTGTTTGGAATTTTGTATGAGCTTTCAGGAAATACGGCTTCACCGGTGCAGTTTGTTTTGACGGACAGTACTCGACATTTTTTCCGTGGAGCTCTTTACTTTGAAAGTGTTCCAAACCAAGACTCAATAGCTCCTGTGTCTCGATATGTTTTGGAAGATATTGTGAGACTGATGGAAAGTTTTGAGTGGAAAAATAGGGATGACAGCTGATGAAAGTCTTGCTCCTTACAGCCTAAATGTCTTATAATCAAAAAGAAATGATTTTATATCAATCACTAACACATCAAAATAGCAGAATTTGCATTGTTGAAAATCGTTTTTCAATCGAAGAATTGTTAGGTGAGCTTTCCAATCCGAAAATTTATAAAAACGAATTAGAAAAACTAAAGCTCGAACATCGGAAGAAAGAGTTTCTGGGCATCCGTGTTGCACTAAAAGAAGCACTTGACGGCGCAGAAAAGGAGATTGAATACACTTATGACGGCAAGCCGATATTGAAAGACGGAAGCCATAAAATTAGTTTTTCACACTGTAAAAAATGTGTGGCGGTGATAGTTCATCCTGAATTTGATGTAGGGATTGATGTAGAACTTCCTTCCGCTAAATTAAAGAAAATTCATACCCGTTTTTTAGGGCAGAAGGAGTTGGAGTTTTATCAAGAAACAAATTCTTTTGATTTTCTCCGTATCGCTTGGTCTGCAAAAGAGGCACTATACAAAATCATTGGGGATAAAGCATATAATTTTGCAGAACAGCTACATATTCAGCCGTTTCAAGTTGACAAAAAAGGTACACTCAATGTGCTTCATACAGATACAGAAAAAATTTATAAGCTACACTATTTACTTTTAGACACTTATACACTGGCATATTGCATTGACGAATGAGTAAAATATACCAAGATATTTTAGATAAAAAGGCTCGCAGGGAAAAAATGTTTGCTGTGTTGCTTGATCCAGAAAAATGCGTAGATAAACTATTGTATAACGTGTTGAAACAGTTAAAATACCATCATCCGGACCTTATTTTTATTGGCGGAAGCGGTCGGTGTTGCAATACAGAAGATTTAATCAAAGAATTGAACGGCATTCCCGTGCCGAAAGTTCTTTTTCCCGGCGATGCTTCACAATTCTCACCCAAAGCAGACGCACTTCTTTTCCTATCCTTAATTTCCGGTAGGAATCTCGATTATTTAATCGGACAACATGTAAAATCAGCTATTGAAATCAAAAAATCAGCCGTAGAAATAATTCCGACAGGATATATTTTAATTGATGGCGGTACCGACTCTTCTGTAAAACGGGTTAGCAAAACTGAACCAATCGGTGCTGATGATATTGCAACAGCTTGTTCTACAGCTGTTGCAGGTGAATTGCTCGGCATGAAAATGATTTATTTAGAAGCCGGTAGTGGTGCAAAAAATCCCGTTTCTTCTGAAATGATTACTGCCGTTGCTGCTGAGTTAAGTATTCCAATGATAGTTGGTGGTGGAATTAAAACAACCAAGCAACTGAAAACAGCCTTCGATGCCGGAGCCGATTTGGTGGTAGTGGGAAATCTTTTTGAAAAAGAAACGGAGAGGATAGGGGAGTTTGTGCAGTTTGTGGAGAGGTATAAGCTGAAATAAGTTTGTGCTGAATAAGCAAACATTTACGCGAATCATTTCTCTCTCCATATATCAAAAATCACATATTCATATATTGTTTTTTATTTTATCCTGAAATGTGTTTTTTGGGATATGATAGTATTTAGATAAAAAAATGCCCCCTGAATAATGGACAAGGGGCAACCCAAATGTTTTCACAACGGAATAATCCTTATTGTGAATTGCTTCAATAATTAGGACTACAAACATACAAAAAAATATTAACATAGGAAATGCTTTTAAGTTAAAAAATATTTATTTATATTTACAGTCGATTTAATTTGTTGAAAAATAATTTGTTCTCTAAATATGGATAGATCAACATTTCTTAAAGTAATTGGAGCAGGCGCAGGAAGTTTTTTGTTTTCAGGAATTGATATAAATGCAGAGAGTTTGCGCTATGACTTAAAACGAGTAAAAATTTATGATAATTATGTTCGTGGCCTGCATTTCAGGAAGAATGATTTTCTCGCTGATTTACCGCAAGTAAATGATGTACTTCATCTTGAATTGAACGAGTACCGGACAACAAATATGATCGATTTGCTATTAAAGTGATGCGAAATGGAAAATTTCTCGGTTATATTGCTGCCTATGAAAATATAACATTGGCTTTACTGACGGATCAGGGCGTAAAGTTGGAAGCAAGTGTGAGTAAAGTTGTTGAAAATATGCTTGATAAGAAATATTTGGATAAAGTGTTTTCAGTATAAATATTTGTCAAATTGCTTGTTCCCATATCGCATATTGTGACTACCGATTTAGGGTATAAAAGAGCGGATGATGTGGAAGATATGTATCGGCAAAGGGGTGTGATAAAATAAACACTACGGAGTACGTGGGGTTAAGAAAAATCTTCGGCTTATAGCCTTGTTGTGAATTGTATTTGGTAAATGAAAGTACAAAATAAATCAAAATAAAATGAAAACAATCTTAGGACTTGATCTGGGAACCAATTCAATTGGTTGGGCATTGATAGAAATTGATCACCAAAAAGGTATAGTGAAAATAATTGGGCTTGGTTCACGCATTTTACCCATGAATGCAGGAGAAATTGGCGACTTCGAACGAGGCACAAAAATTAAAAGTACGACAGCACAAAGAACAGAGTATAGGGGGACAAGACGTTTAAATGAAAGATTTTTATTAAGAAGAGATAGGTTGCACCTAGTTCTAGATTTACTTGACGCACTACCTGAACACTATAAACTTGAAATTGATTTTACCAATTCGAAAGTTAAAAAATGTGGACAGTTTAAGAAAAACAAAGAGCCAAAAATTGCTTACTTACCTAAGCAAAAGGGGAAAAAAGCAGAGTTCCTTTTTATGGACTCGTATCTAGAAATGCTTGATGATATAAATTGTGATAAAGTTAAAAACACTAAACACAAGCGAATTCCGTATGACTGGACATTATATTATTTACGTCAAAAAGCACTATCAAAAAAAATCACTTTAGAAGAGTTGGCATGGGTCCTACTTAGTTATAACCAAAAGAGGGGTTACGAGAAAACGGAAGTTGAAGATAAGTCCACTAAAACAAATGAGATTATTGAAGAGTTAGACTTAAAAGTTAAAGATGTAATCCCTAAAAAGGATAATAATAACAGACAATATTATGAGATACATTTAGAAGGCAATGATAATTTTATATATAAAGAATATAGTGATATCCCACTTACCTCTAAAGACGATATAAAGGAAGTTATAAAAATATCTAAAGTAGATGACGAAGGTAATATTGATAACAAAAAAAACGAATTTAAGATAACTGACATTTACCCATTAGAAATAAAGGATGTTAAACACGAAAAATTGAATGGTAAGCATATATATACCTTAACATTTCAAAATGGTTGGATTGAAGAAAAACTACCAATTAAAAAATTCACTTTCAGGTATAAAAACGTTATAAATAAGCCCTATGATTACATTGTAGAGACAGTATATGACTACCAAGGTAACATAAAAACTAAACAAGGGAAAGAGAGAACGCTAAGAGAACCCAATTTTGATGATACTTCTTCGGACTGGACATTACTCAAAAAGAAAACAGAAAAAGAAGCTTTGGTTTTTAATTTAAGACAAGGTTATACAAACAATAATGGGGATGTGAAGAAATATATTTCACCAAAAATATACAGTGTGCTAAAAAATGATGCTATAAAAGGCACACACACTAAAATAATTGGTGGAATGTTTCAAGTTGTAGATAGAGAATTTTATCGTGAAGAACTAAATCAAATTATTAACACACAAAGAAAATTCCACACCTGTTTAGAGGATAAAAAATTATTTGAACGGTGTGTAAAAACCCTATATCCTAATAATGAAAATCATCAAAAATCATTATTGGAAAATAAAAATGCAATTCAACATCTTTTAGTAGAAGATATATTATTATATCAACGCCCTCTTAAAATAAAAAAATCAGAGATATCAGACTGCAAACATGAAATACGTTATTGGAAACGTATTGAAAATAAGGATGGTAAAGTAACAAAAGAACCCGTATACCTAAAAGCAGTTTCCAAATCACATCCCTATTTTCAAGAATTCAGAATTTGGGATAAATTACATAATCTCAGGTTAATTCAACTTGAAAAAGAGATAAATGGTGAAAAATTCACTAATCAGGATATTACAAAAGAGTATTTCAAGAGGGAAGACGATTATCTGGAATTATTTGATAAGCTCAATAATAGTAAATCATTAAATCAAGATCAATTCCTTTCATATTGTAAAAAGAAGTTTAAAATCAATTATGATAAAAAGGCAAGTAATTATGTATGGAATTTTCCAGAAGATGAAGAGATAAAAGGTAATGAAACAAGAGTAAGTTTTGCTACCCGTTTCATACGGTGCGGCTTTAAAGATTATAAGGACTTTTTAACTCAGGAAAAAGAGTTAAGGTTATGGCATTATCTCTACTCAGTAAATTATAAAGTGAGAACAGATAATAATAATAAAAGTATCAGAACCTTTTTCAATAATTTTTTTGAAGGATATAATATTGATGATTCAACTAAAGAAAAAATCATTTTAGACTTCGCTAATTATCCAAAATTTGAATCCATGTACTGTGCTTATTCCGAAAAAGCATTAAAAAAATTATTACCACTAATTCGTCTTGCTAAAAGAGATAAAGAAGATACTTGGATTACCGAAAAGTGGTATAAGAAATGGTTAGTAGAACTAAACAATAGAAAAAATACTATATTGACAAAACTGAAAGATATAGATTTTTCTGATGATGAAGTTGATTATTCTAATGTTGTTAACGTAGAGGTAAATGTTCAAAAAGGAGAAATTCCTTTTCCAAAAGGTTTGTTTTCAGCATTTAAAGGGTTTGAAAAAGTAGAAGATTTCGCTAAGTTGAATTTAACACAAGCATCCTACTTAGTATATGGACGTCATTCCGAGTTGGCAATTGCCAAATATTGGAAGTCGCCAGATGAGATAAGAGAACAATTACATAAAGAATTAAAGCAACATTCATTAAACAATCCGGTTGCTGAAAAAGTCATTCTAGAGATGATGCAAGTTGTGACCGATATTTGGGAAATATATGGAAAAAGTAAAGAGAATTTCTTCTCTGAAATACATTTGGAAGTTGGTAGAGAATTAAAAAAATCAGCAAAACAAAAACAGAATGACAGTACACAAATGTCTGCAAATAGGGCTCAAAACAAACGACTACGTCAAATTTTAGAAGAATTCCTAAACAACAGTACTTATAACGCTATTCCTAATAATTATGACCATTTTGAAAGATTAAAGATAGTAGAAGAAGGGGCTGAAACTAGAAAGAATTATGACAAGTCCTTTTTCGATAACAAGCCATATAGCAAAAAGGACATAGACGAAATTCTAAAGAAAACACATATCACAAAACAAGATTTTGAAAAATATAAACTGTGGATAGAGCAGGGTTATTTATCGCCTTATTCAGGTCAAATTATAAAATTAACTGATCTATTTAATGGTGCAAAATACAATATAGATCACATTTTTCCCCAAGCATCGATTACAAATAATTCATTAAACAATAAAGTGGTTGTAGAGGTTGAATTAAACCAACTGAAAGGGGACCGCACAGCAAGAGAGTTTATACAAGCTCAAAATGGACAGCCACATCCGGAAACAGGCACTAAAATTTGCAGTGAAGAAGAATATTTATCAATTGTGAATGCTCAATTCACCGGAAATAAAAAACATATATTATTGTCAAAAGATATTCCCAAAGAATTTACAAATAGCCAAATGAATAACATGCGTTATATTGCAAGAAAAGCAATGGAACTGTTAAGTCATATTGTAAGAGAGCAAGGGGAAGTGGAATTTAGATCTAAAAATGTACTACCTGTTACAGGTGCGATTACAAATGAATTGAAACGAGCATGGAGGTTGAATAAGGTTTGGACAGAATTAGTCTCACCACGCTTCATTAGGCTAAATAAATTAACTCAGTCAAACCTATTTGGGGAATGGCAAATCTCAAAAAATGGAAATAGATATTTTGATTGTAATTTAGATACAACCATTCGGGACAAAAATGAATCGTATGATATTAAAAGAATTGACCACCGTCATCACGCATTGGATGCTTTGATTATTGCTTTATGTACAGAGGATCATGTGAATTATATTAATAATATCAATGCAGATGCAAAATATGATGAGTACGGTAAACAAAAACAGATTGAAGATTATAGACTAGAGCTAAAAAGGAAAATCAAGTTTACTAAGAAAGACAATGAAAAAGACGACAACAATTGGTATTATATGTTGCCTGGAGAAGCCCGAAAAAAAGATGCAAAAAACTCTAAAAGAGACTCCATTATAGAAATGTGTTATATGTATAAAGATATGGCGCCTTTCGGGCAAGATTATAAAAAAATGATCTTAACAGCCTTGCAAGATACAATTGTAACTTTCAAACAAAATCTTAGGGTAATAAATAAGACCGTTAATTATTATCAGAAGTGGGTCAAACAATATGATGATTCAATGAAAAAAGTGCTTGTAAAACAAACAAAAGGCGATCATTGGGCTATTCGTAGAAGTTTGGGAGAAAAAACATTTTACAAAAAAATAGATATAAAAGATAGAGAGAATAAACAACTCCATAAAAATGCAGAGTTCTTTTATCATCACACAGAGGCTATTGTAGATGAAGAACTAAGAGACAAAATCCAGAAACTTAAAGAAGAAACCAAATCCGAGGATATTTTTAAAATAAAATTAAAAGAAACATTTGACAATATTCTTGTAGAATGTATTGCATATAAAATTGCAAGTAGAGCCAAAAATGAAATTGGCGAAAAATTCACTTCTAAAAAAATTAAAACTATTTCAGACAGAGAAGGACAAACTATAAATATTTTATTAAATCACTTAAAGCAATTCGACACCGTAACAGTTTCATTTGAAGAAGGTATTAGGTATTTTGATTCCATTTTAGAAAAAGAGGAATTGATAACAATAGCTAATGATGAGAACAATAATTTTCAGTCAATAGACGAACTTATTAAATATTTAAGAGAAAATGATTTTAAATATAAAAAATCTAATTATTCTGAGTTAAACGTTTTCATTGATAAAATATCAGATAGGGACTTTAGAAATGATGCACGATATATTGATAAGATAAAAGAACATCCGGAAATAGCTTTCTCCCCAACGTATATTGAAAAAATGAATGATAAGGATGAACTAAAGAGACTTAATGGAGGAAAACCACATAAGCCGATAAAAAAAGTATCAACCTTTCAAAAATTTGGAACACAAAGACCAGTAAGTAAAAATAAGCATTCCGTAAAATCAAGGCAATATGTTGTCAATGATGGTGGCACAAATATTTATCTTGCTATTTATGAAATAGAGGATAAATCAAAAATATCAAAAAAAAGTCCTATAAGATTGTTTAGGGAAATAAATATCTTTGATATAATTGAATTTCAGAAGGCTACAAATTCAAACAATTTGCCTGTAGAAAAATTCATCTTCAGTAATGAAGGGGAAAGATATAATTTTCTATTTACTTTGACTCAAAATGATGTAGTTAAAGTAAAGAATGGTAGTACTGACAAAATATTCGCATTCAATCGATTTTCACAAGGTGATGTGTACTTCAGACCAATAAATCATGCTTTTGAGATATATAAATGTGAAGTAGATTTAAAGATAAACAATAAAACGGGAAAGCTAATAGGTTCTCAAGAAAATGAAACAACTAGTTTCAACGGGGAACAAATAAAGAATACGTGTTGGAAACTTGAAGTTAATCGTTTAGGACAAATAAAAAAACAATCCTATGATCAAAAAAACTCTCTACTTCGGTAATCCTGCATATCTATCGTTGAAGCATAGACAGTTGGTCATTCAATTACCCGAGGTAGTGAAGAACGACACATTGCCCGAGACTTTCAAAGCAGAAGCTGTAAAAACTATTCCAGTAGAGGATATCGGTGTTGTTATTCTCGACAACAAGCGAATCACTATAACTCACGGATTGATAGAAGCGCTATTGGCAAATAACTGTGCTTTAATTACTTGCAATAGTCGTCGTATGCCCGTGGGGTTAATGCTCCCGCTTGACGGTAATACGACACAATCTGAAAGATTTCGAAATCAGATTAACGCATCACTACCTTTGAAAAAACAACTCTGGCAACAGACAGTAGAAGCAAAAATTCAAAATCAGGCATACGTTTTAGAAGCAAAAACCGAAGTTATTGTTAAAAATATGCGTAAATGGGCAAATGATGTAAAAAGTGGTGATTCCGATAACTACGAAGCTCGTGCTGCTGTTTATTATTGGGCAAATCTATTTTCGGAGATTGACGGTTTTGCAAGACACCGCGACGGTACTCCACCCAACAATCTGTTAAATTACGGCTATGCTATTTTGCGAGCGGTAGTAGCGCGTTCATTAGTAGCTAGTGGACTTTTACCAACATTGGGCATTCATCATCGTAACAAATACAACGCCTATTGTTTGGCTGACGATATTATGGAACCTTACCGCCCATTTGTGGATAAATTGGTGTTCGAAATAATGGAATGTGAAACAGATATTTCAGAGTTAACGCAGGAGATAAAAGCAAGATTACTGAATATCCCTGTTTTAGACGTGTTTATCAATAATCAGCGCAGTCCTTTAATGATTGCTGTCGGTCAAACGACTGCATCGCTTTATAAGTGTTTTTCGGGTGAAATTAGAAAAATAAAGTATCCATCTTTTAGATGAAACTTTCGCCTAACTCAAACTTCTGTTATGCAGCGATTCAGTGAATATAGAATTATGTGGATATTAGTTTTTTTCGATTTACCAACTGAAACAAAAAAAGACCGAAAAAGGTATGCGGATTTTCGCAAAAAACTTATTCAGGATGGTTTTACCATGTTTCAGTTTTCTATTTATTTGCGGCACTGTGCTAGTCGTGAAAATGCTGAAGTACATATAAAGCGTGTAAAAAGTTTTCTTCCGCCCGCCGGACAAGTTGGAATTCTTTGCATTACCGATAAGCAATTTGGAAAAATGGAGTTGTTTGTCGGGAAAAAAGAAAAAGAAGTACGTACACCGTATCAACAGTTGGAGTTATTTTAGAACAAGAAACCCTGCCCAAAAGGCAGGGTTTCTTGTTGCTGAACAACGATATTTTAAATCCTAATTTTTACTATAATACTCTGTCTTTTAACTCAATGCTAAGATCGTGTTGTTCAGAATATCAAAGATACTAATAATTGAAAGCAATTCACAACCTGGATTTAGTGGAAAATCATTACCACTAGTTGTTCAGAATATCAAAGATACTAATAATTGAAAGCAATTCACAACGTGCGTAAAGTGTGTATAATTTGTTAGGATGTTGTTCAGAATATCAAAGATACTAATAATTGAAAGCAATTCACAACCCAATTCCCTCGGATAATCCATGAAGTTCGGTTGTTCAGAATATCAAAGATACTAATAATTGAAAGCAATTCACAACCGGGAAGTTGTTGATGGGCGGGTTGCCCAAGTTGTTCAGAATATCAAAGATACTAATAATTGAAAGCAATTCACAACTGGTGATGAACTCTTTGTTGCGCCATTTGGTTGTTCAGAATATCAAAGATACTAATAATTGAAAGCAATTCACAACCATCACCACTTGTTTGTACCGCTAAATCAGTTGTTCAGAATATCAAAGATACTAATAATTGAAAGCAATTCACAACTGATTACTGCTTCGTTTAATTCTGCTTTTGGTTGTTCAGAATATCAAAGATACTAATAATTGAAAGCAATTCACAACCGCCGTCTGCGCCTACCGCTTTTGTGCCGCGTTGTTCAGAATATCAAAGATACTAATAATTGAAAGCAATTCACAACAGTATTACATCAAATTCGAATTGTAGTGATGTTGTTCAGAATATCAAAGATACTAATAATTGAAAGCAATTCACAACAATGTTGGTATGTTTTCATTACTGGTATGTGTTGTTCAGAATATCAAAGATACTAATAATTGAAAGCAATTCACAACCTACTTCTACTTTAGGCACTGGAACTAATAGTTGTTCAGAATATCAAAGATACTAATAATTGAAAGCAATTCACAACCGATTGCGGTAATAGCGTTTACACCATTATGTTGTTCAGAATATCAAAGATACTAATAATTGAAAGCAATTCACAACAAGTCCGATTTCGTAGATAATTGTTTGTTTGTTGTTCAGAATATCAAAGATACTAATAATTGAAAGCAATTCACAACAAAACAGGAGCTGAAACGATGGGAGTACCAGTTGTTCAGAATATCAAAGATACTAATAATTGAAAGCAATTCACAACGCCATTTCGTCGG
>JAAYSS010000004.1 GCA_012518275.1 Bacteroidales bacterium | reverse complement strand
GGTTAAGGTATTTTTTTCAAAAAGCCCGACAGATTTTAACTTCTGCCGGGCTTTTATTCTTATCCGATGTTCAGAAATAGAGAGTTGAGAATCAGAAACAGCTATTTGGCACTTAGAAATCATTATCTGATACATAGAAATAAATATTCGGCGGTTAGGTATAAATTTTCAATGCTCATAAATGACCATTCGACGCTTAGAAATGATTATTTGATCGTCAGAAATGGCTATCCGACACTTAGAAGTGACTATTTGGCAGTTAGAAATGGTCATCCGACTCTCAGAAATGAATATCTGGCAGTTAGAAATGGCTATCCGACGCTCAGATATGGACATCCGACACCAAATATCCATTTCTACCCCTGAAATACGGGGTTTTGCTGACAAAATGATACATTTATAATTAAGTTGTCTAAAATATTGCTTTTGTTAAAAATATGTTATAACTTGGCACTAAATTTATAACCCTTTAATCTTTATGGATATGGAAAAAGACACACAAAACATTGCATCTGCAGAACAAAAATCTGCAAGGTCATCCTATACAAACATGGATGAATGGATTTCTCGGTTCCGACTGGCTTTTTCTAACGGTCAGTTGCCTCACATCTTGCCCGAAATGGAAAAGGTGGGCTACACGAAAGAACGCTTGGATGATTACTTGGCTCAAACCAACGCGCTGCAAGCGGCTGCCCAGCAACAAAAGAAAGAGTACGGCGAGCAATACGCCGAAACTGAAAAGTTTGATACCCTGCGCATCAAAATTGCCAAGCTGTTTCGCAAACATCGGGCACTCCTCAAGCTCTTTTTCAAAGGTAACACGCAAGTTTATACCCTTCTGCGACTGAACGATGAACCTACGGCAGCCTACAGCACTTGGTTGCAGCTGGTTACTAACTTCTACACCCAGCTTAAGAACGACCCGGAGCTCCTCGCCGAAGCAAGTAAGGTAAGTGTAACAGAAGCTGCTGTGGACAGCGCACTGGAGCAATTGGAGACGCTGCGCGCACTGAAAAAATCGCAACGCAAAGAGCTCTCTGAAGCCCAAACCGCTACCGAGGTGCGTGACCGCGCTTTTGATGAACTCTATCCGCACTACCGCGATTTTATTGAGTACGCCAAAATCGTCCTTGAAGACGACCAAGCTCTCGAAGCCATTGGAGTAGTAGTGAAAAGATGATTTTTTTTATATGTACAAAACAATAACACAGTATCACTTTAAACAACTATAATAATGAACAAAAAAATCGTATTCAGATTAATGGTCATCCTACCTCTACTAATATTGGTAGGCTGTAACTCACCCGCTTCTCAATCAGGTGGTGAGATTGATCAAGTTAAGGTTAGCGCTGACATTGAAGTAAACTTTCCCATCGAGTTTCCTCTTAGCATTGATCTAATTCAGCCATCCGCTGTCTCCCCCGGCGAAGTTAAGTCTATTCATAGCTCCAACACAAATCAGTCATTAGCTGTTATCCCCAGTGGAATAGTGGTAGATAAGGTGTTTGACTTTGACTATAAGCAAATTTGCAGGGAGAATAATTTAGACCCGGATGCTCTGGAGGAATTAACTATCAAGAAAGCTGTACTAAAATTTAAGGACCTGCCTCAGGAGTCCATCAAATTGCTTGAAAATTTGGAACTCAGCATCCAAGGAAAGAATGGTACCAATCAAGTGGTTGGAAAAGTAAAGAAGGGACAAAGTAATTCAGAAATCGCACTGGACATTACACATACGAATTTGAAGGATTTCTTGGTCGGAAACACCATTCATCTAATCATCCTAAACAATGGGGAGGAATTCACTCTTCCTGAGACAACAGCAGATTTGATGCTTATTATTTCGGCTAAGGCAACAGTTTATAAAAAGTAAGACTCCGGCATGAAAAGAAAACTATTTTTCATCGTCCTCATTTGCTTGCTGCTTAGCTTTTCACTTTCTGCACAGGGATACTCAGCGTATAACGATTTGTCCAAGCAAAGTGACCCCGCCCAATTTGGGATTAACCTTCGAGCAAATGCTCTTCTGCCTGCTCCGGGTATTGAGTTTGCGACTAAGTTTTCCTCCAAGCTCACGCTCAGAGCAGGGATGGACTTCTTGCAGATTAATAGGAAAGTCAAGAGATTTGACCCCACCCAGATTAGCGCTGTCAGGGATGCTCTCATTGATATAGAGTCTGAAATAGGATATAAGCCCAATATAGACATGAAGTATAAATATAAGCTCTTTACAGGGCACGCCGTTGGAGACTATCATCCATTCAGCGACTTCAATAGTTTCTTCGTGTCTGCAGGTCTTTACTTTGGGAAACCCAACCTTAACTTCAATGTCATGCTCACCAATCCCAAGACAGGCAGGACAATTATGGAGGATTTGGAAGACCCCGAAGATACGGAGGTTGAGATTACTGATACCAATGGCAAAAGCTACACCATCAAACCAACAGATGATGGACAAGCAATAATCGATGCACTCTTTGGAAATAGTGTAAAGCCCTACCTTGGACTTGGCTTTGGTGAATCAGTACCCAAAAATAGAGTGGGTGTAAAATTTGAACTCGGAGCCTACTACTCAGGAAAGATGAAGTTTGAATCGCCTAATGTAGTTCAAGGGGACGTCAATGAACTGGTATTGCTTGGACAAGATTACGTAGCCAAAGCCATTTATTGGACCAAGTGGCTCCCGGTCATGAGCTTAGGACTCACAATTGGACTCTAAAGAATAGCGATTTATAGTATAATATCACTAAGGGGATAACCATAGCTTCGGCTTACAGGTGGTTATCCCTTTCATTTTGCCTCGCAGGTTTATTATTAGGGCTGTGCTGTGGTAAATGTAGCCCAAAACAATACATCCCTATCACAAAAAAAGTAGAGATGCAATCACTACATCTCTACTTTCCACCTTTAAGACCATTACAGTACCTTTTGCATTAAATAAAAGGTACCATTATTAACCTCTAATAAACTTTAAAACCACGAAACAGTTAAATTTATGCTTTTCCTGCACTGCCCAACACGTTTTTCGTTTTGTGCATATACAGTTTTTTAAGCTCTTCACGAGCCGGACCTAAATACTTACGCGGGTCAAACTCGGCAGGCTTGTTAGCCATCACCTCGCGAATTTTAGCTGTCATAGCCAAACGACCGTCCGAGTCAATGTTTACTTTACATACAGCCGATTCAGCTGCGTGGCGTAGCTGCTCTTCCGGAATACCGATAGAGTCTTTCAATGCACCGCCGTATTTGTTGATGGTATCCACATATTCTTGCGGAACGGAAGATGAACCGTGAAGTACAATGGGGAATCCCGGGATCCGTTTTTCAATCTCTTCTAAAATATCAAAGCGTAGTGGGGGCGGAACCAAACGTCCGTCTTCGTCGCGAGTACATTGTTCAGGCGTAAATTTATTGGCTCCGTGAGATGTTCCGATGGAAATAGCTAATGAATCCACACCGGTGCGCGTAACAAAGTCAACCACTTCGTCAGGCTGGGTGTAGGTGTGATGCTCAGCTACCACGTCATCTTCAATGCCGGCAAGGATACCCAGCTCACCTTCCACAGTTACATCATGCTGATGGGCATAATCAACCACTTTTTTAGTCAACGCCACATTTTCCTCGTAAGGAAGTTGTGAACCGTCAATCATCACAGATGAGAATCCGTTGTCGATACAGTCTTTGCAAAGCTCAAAGCTGTCGCCGTGGTCTAAGTGAAGCACAATTGGGATTTCGTAACCCAACTCTTTAGCATACTGCACAGCTCCTTGCGCCATATAGCGAAGCAAAGTTTGATTCGCATATTTACGAGCGCCGCTTGATACTTGCAAGATTACCGGCGATTTTGTTTCAACACATGCAGAAATAATAGCCTGCAACTGTTCCATGTTATTGAAGTTGTATGCAGGGATTGCATACTTTCCTTCGATGGCTTTTTTGAACAATTCTTTAGAGTTCACCAAGCCTAGTTCTTTGTAACTTACCATTTTATTGTCTTTTTAAAAATATTTCGTAATGTTTTGTTTCTGTTGCTACAAAAATACTTCTTTTTCATCAGTATAACAAGAATTTTAATAAAATGTTGCGAATAAATTTACATTTTGTTAACTATACATAGCGTCAATCAGCTTCTTGTATTTTTGAGTGATAACGGCACGTTTGATTTTCAGTGTATTGGTCAACTCACCCGTCTCAATGGTGAAGGGAATTTTTATCAACGTAAACTTTTTTATCAGCTCAAAGCTTGCCATTCCTTTTTGGTGTTCAGCTATCCGCTTTTCAATTAGTTTGTAAATCTCAGGTTTCAACAACAACTCATCCAAGTTTTTATACGCAATCTGATGTTCCTTTGCATACTTTTCCAAAGCCGGCAAGCTCGGTGCTATAAGAGCGGTTACATAGTTTCGCTCATTGGCTATCACAGCCACTTGCTCAATGTATTTATCAGCGCCAAGGCGGGTTTCTATTTCTTGCGGGGCAATGTATTTCCCGTTGGATGTTTTGAATAAATCTTTGAGCCGTTCGGTCAGAATGATTTTCTTATCTCGGATTTTACCGGTATCGCCCGTCCGAAACCATCCGTCGGGTGTGAACGCTTTTTTGTTGGCTTCTTCGTTTTTGTAATACCCTTTCAAAATGGTTTTCCCGCGAAGAAGGATTTCATTATCTTCACCTATTTTAATTTCCACATCGGGCATAATTGTGCCTACCGTGCCTATCTCGTACTCATCTTCATAACAGGCTACCGTTGCCGTTGATTCCGTAAGCCCGTATCCATACACAAGCGGCACCCCTAAGCTGCGGAAGAATAGGGCAATGTTGTCAGAAAGCTTAGCCCCTGCCACAGGTAAAATTTTGGCATTTTCTAAGCCCATCGTATGTTTCAGTATCCTGTAAACCAGTTTATCTGCTAACTTGTAACGGAATGAAAGCCAAGCATTGGGCTTTTTGCCGATGCGAAGGTGGTCAATATTGTACTTCTTACCGATCGCAAGCGCCCAAGTTACCAAAGCAAGTTTTATAGGTGTGTAACCTGCCAAAACTTCTTTAACTCCGATTTGTACTTTCTCCCAAAATCGCGGAACAGCACACATAACCGACGGACGCACCTCTTTAAGTGTGGTCTGTATTTCGGTCGGATTATGATTGATGTAAATGGTGGCGCCCACGTAAAGTAAAAAGTAACACCACATCCGTTCAAACACATGCGTCAACGGTAAGAATGCCAAAGAAATATCGGTATCAGAAATATGTGGCAAACGGATCAGGTGAATGCGTATGGCTTCATTAATCATGCAGTGAGTGATGACTACACCCTTCGGATTGCCCGTTGTACCGGAAGTGTAGAGCAAGCAAGCCATATCTTCTTCGCTACTTTCATCACGCCTTTGGGTTATTTCTTTATTTTTTAATGACTTAATCCCTATATTCATCAACTCATCATAGTATATCGAGTCGATGGAATCATCTAACTTAACCGATTTCTCAAAAACAATGATTTTTTTTAGATGCTTTGATTGCTTCAGAATATCAACCGCAATATCATACTGTTTTTGATTGCCTACAAAAATAATTTCAGTACCGGCATCGTGAGTAATAAAGTCAACCTGATCCCGCGAAGATGTCGGATAAATCGGCACTATAGCAGCTCTGATGCTGTGAGCAGCAAAATCCACAATCAAGTTTTCAGATTTGTTTTGTGAAAACTGGGCTAACCGATCATGGGGCTTAACACCAAGCTCAAGCAACGCTTTAGCTATCGCATGGACAGCATCACTCATCACATTCCAAGTGATTGCAGTCCAAGGGTCACTCAGTTTGTTACGGTCATACATTACGGGTCTATCGCCGTATTTCTCTGCTTGAATCTGGATCAATCGCTGATAAGGTTTCATTTTCTTAGTTTTTATATTTTGTCTGAAGATAAAGGCAATATGCGAACGACAACACCTGTATTCATCCGACACACGCGTGCAAAAGTACAAAAAAAATCGAATGTAGGGATAAATACCTCGAAAACTGCTTTAAGAAAGATTGGGTAAAGCTGTTTTTTCTTTAAGTTTCCACATCTACGTGAAAGTTGATAAATTATCACGTATTTTTAGAGATGAATAATTCACATTTCTATCTTTTTTTCTTAAATTTGTCTTTTCAAATTCTTTTTTTCTTATTGTAAATGAAAACTTATACAAACGTCAAT
>JAAYSS010000063.1 GCA_012518275.1 Bacteroidales bacterium | reverse complement strand
GGAAGTAAGTACCACCGCCCTTAAGACCAAGCGACCATTTTGATGCGTCTACAGCTGTACGTTGAGCTGTTGTAAAAGTAATTGCACTAGCAATTAACAATACACTTAAAAATAGTTTTTTCATTTTGTTTTTGTTTTCAATTAATTAATAGATATATCTCTTTTCAAATTTTAATGCTTTAATTTAATAATGCAAAAATACAACTTTTATCTTATGCAAAAATATTTTTTTGAAAAAAATTAAATAGAAGTCCTTTCTTATGCATTTTGTTTCAATATTTTTATAAAAATGGTCAATTTTTGAAATAAGTGCCGTTTTTAAGTAAAAAAATAAGGACTTACCACCTAAAACTTCACAAAATTAAACATTTTTTCTTTACTATAAAATATTTTTATTAAAATCTTACTTTAAAACTGAATTTCGTAGGTTTAAGTAGTTAGGTAAAACCTTTCTCAGCAACGAATGTCCAGTGTTTTTTAGAGAATAGTCACATTTTAATATACATCAAATTTCGCACCAAATTTAACAATTTTGTTTAAATAAATGAAAAATGTCTGTTATTTTTGAAAAAATCGTTGGATTTAATAATCCACATCAAAATTAGTTGTTTCTGAAAAACGATTTGAAATTACAGCGTTTCATTTAGTATGTTTGCTAATTGCAAACCGGCTTGGAAAAGCTGACGATCCAAATCATCGTTAAATTCATGCCTATAACTATAGGGTTTGAGATTGGTATAATCGTATTCGTAAATTTTGTTACGAAGTAGATAAGTTTCCCAAATAGCATCGAGTTTCGATTGCTTTTTGAGTGCTTTTTTCTGTTTGGCAAATTTATCTTGAAGATATTGGCTGTATTCCGAGTAAGAAAATTTTTGCCCTTCAAGCATCTGAGTATCCCAAAGCTGGTGCAAACGGATATCGCGTCCAAACCAGCGAATCATCACGTCGTTTCCACCGCGGTCAGAGAGCCTGCCTAAATGCATTGGCTGAAACAAATCGGCTGCGAAATGAACAATAAACATCAGGGCTTCACGGTCGTTTTTATTGTTTTTTAGGCTTTCAGACAGGCTGTCCAGCGCAAAAAACAGGTGTTCTCCTTCTGATTTTGGATTATCGAGTAGATATTGCAGCTCTGCTTTTGTCATTCCATCTTTCAGGTTTTGAAAATGCCAATTGTAACTGTATGTGTAGAGACTATCGTTTCGCACATCATCAGCCCACACGGATGTGTAAATAATTCCCCGTTTGCCAAGCAGGTTATCCACTTTTTTCCGCGTGCTGCACTTCAAGTTTTCGTAAGCAATTTCAGAAATTATTCGGTGTCCTATTACATTAAATGCAAAGGATTGGAATGAAAAACTGAGTAAAATTGTGATAAAAAGAATTTTTCGTTTCATGCTTTTTTACATGTTGTTTCATAAGATAAACAACAAAAAAAAGAGAAAGTTTGTTTTTTAGTTTTCTTTTTCGATGCCTTTTGGCGCTTATAACCCACTAAAGTCCACATTTTCAAATACCAGCGAAGGAATCCGCCAAGATGATGTTAGCCTGGGGTCATTCCCGATTTCAATCAATGATGCCCAAAGTTGAGTCATATTTCCGGTTACATTCATTTCTGAAATTGGGGTCGTCATTTTGCCTTTTTCAATGAGAAAACCTTCAATTCCGTACGAAAAATCACCTGTAGAGCTGTTACTGTTTCCGCCGTTGAAACCTGTTACAAGGATACCGTTTTCTACTTCACTGATTAAGCCGCTCAAGTCTTTGTTACCTTTTTTTAATATTAAAATAGAAGGGCTGCTGATTGTTGGCGCAACATTCATTTTTTTCGCATTGTAGGTGTCTATGAAATAGGTTTTTAAAACTCCGTTTTCAAAGATTGTCCGGGGTTCGGTAGCTACACCTTCATAGTCAAAATATCTGGCTCCGCGAGCTTTAGGCAAATGGGGTTCATCGAGCAGTGTAAGTTTGCTGCTTCCAATTTTTTCACCTAATTTGTTAAGTAAGAAAGAATTTTTCTGTTGCAAAGCTGACCCATACAACGCATCCATCAAAGGACCAAGTAATCTCCCTGCAACTGTCTTATCAACTACCATCGTATATTTTCCGGACTTTACTTTCTTTTGTCCAATCTTTCTTAATACTCGTTCCAAAGCTGTTCTCCCGATATCTTTTTTGATTAAGTCATCAAAATAAACCGCTGATTCGTACCATCCGTCAGATGGTCGTGCGTCACCATCACCTTTAATTGATACGTTTGACCCTAACCCGTAGTAAGAAGTTTGTGATTCGCCTTCAAAGCCGTTGCTGTTTAGTCGATAATTGAAATTTTCACCATCGTAATACAAAGAGTTTACTGAAACAATTCGCTTGTCTTTGCCCATTATTTCATCAGCTACGGCTTTTGCAAGTGCTATTTTATCGTCGGGATGAATTTTTTCAAACTTGGGGTCAAGCAGCTGCAAATCGGGTTTCCCACCTTTGTAATATCGAGAGCTTTCCGGCAATACCTGAAATTCATCCGTTGCTAAAAAGCGGGTTGCTTCTATCCCGTTTTTTATAAAATCTTCCAATTCCTTTTTTACCAAACGATTGGTAGAATAGGTGCCGTAACGTCCATCTACATACAAATGGATGGTCATACCACTTTCAGAAGCTTGTTGGAGCTTGTCCATTTTCCCGTTTCGTAAATCAAACGATGTGTTTGAGCTAGAATAAAGATTTATTCTTGATGCTTGACATCCGTTCTTCAAGGCAAAATCAAGCGCCCATTGAGCCAAATTTTTATCGTTTTTTGTAATCATTCGAATTCACTTTGTGTTTTTGATAATTTTAAAATACAATTTACAATCATGTGTCTGTTTGTTCTAACTTTCTCCGCCTACCGTCAGTTTGCTAACAAGTGCTGAAGGCATTCCACACGTTACGGGGCAGGACTGACCGTCTTTCCCGCACATCCATGTGCCGTTGTCTATTTTGTCATTATTTGCCACCATTGTGATGTCAGCCAATGCCTTTGGCCCATTACCAATAATGTTGATGTCTTTAATGGGTTGAGTAAGTTTTCCATTCTCAATTAGATAACCCGATTTGACAAAGAAAGTGAAATCTCCGGCGCCAATTTGAACCTGTCCGTTGGTGAAATTATCCACAAACACACCTTTCGAAACTGAAGCAATAATGTCATCTTCATTCATATTTCCGGCTTCCATGTAAGTGGCTCTCATTCGCGGTATCGGCATTTGACGGAATGATTCTCGGCGTCCGTTGCCTGTGGAAGGAATGCCATAGAATTTGGCACTGATTCTATCGTGCAGATAGCTGGTAAGAATACCGTTTTTGACAATATAGGTTTTTTGCCCGTCAACTCCTTCATCGTCAATGTTTATTGCTCCACGATTGAAAGGGATAGTTCCGTCATCCACTACGCTGATATTTTCATTACAGATTTTTTTATTAAGCTGATCTGAAAATATGGATATATTTTTTCGGTTGAAGTCAGCTTCGAATGCATGTCCGATTGCTTCGTGCAATAAAATTCCGGAGCCACCGGCACCCATTACCACCGGCATTTCACCGCCTTTGGGCTTGATGGCTTTGAAAAGGATAGCTGTTTTATTTACTACTTCATGCGCAAGGACATCAATCAAATCGTCATTCAAAAACTCAAAACCTTTTCGGTACGAACGCGCAGCGTAATTATTTTCAATCCTGCCGTTTTCTTCCATAATGCATACCGCTGATAGTGAAACCATCGGACGATAGTCATAATAAGTGGTTCCTTTGGAATTGCAAAACAGGATGTGAGAAGTACTGTCGTTTATGGATGCGGAAACTTTTTGCACACGTTTGTCGAGATCGAAAATCTTATTATTCAGCTTTTGCAGATAGGGCATTTTGTCTTTCAATGTTACCTTTTCCCAAGGCGAAGCTACGGCATAATAATTTTTTGTAATCGGCTTGTCAACCAAATTTGCTGTTTTACCGGCTTTGTTGCTCGTGGCAATGCGTGCAGCCGTACGAGCGGCTTTTATCATTTCTTTCAGCGTAATATTTTCAACGTAAGCATATCCTGTTTGATCGCCAGCAAGAACCCGAACGCCCACTCCGTAGTCGATATTTGAGTAGCTCCTATTTACAGCGCCGTCACGTAGACTTACATTGTTGTTGAATGTGTGTTCAAAGAAAAGATCGGCGTAAGTGCCACCTTTTTCAAGTGCTATCGTAAGTACTTTCTTGAGGTCGGTCTCGGTAACCCCAAAATGTTCCATTGCCCAGGTAACGGATGAGTTAGATTTGTCGATGCTCTGCTTTTCGTGTCCGTACGCAAAAGTCGGAATTGCCAGAGAACCGAATAACGCCATACTTCCTGATTTGATGAATTTTCGTCGATTCATAGTATTTTAAATTATTCAAAAAATGCTTACAAAAATAGTAAAACTCCTATAACAAGCCAATTCAATTATATTTTTTTATACCTTTGCATGGATTTAATCTAAATTTTTTCATGTTATCACTGCTTCAAGAATATCGTATCTATTTGAAAATGGAAAGATCGCTGTCTGCCAATACGGTGGATAGCTATGAGCGTGATATTCAGAAATTATTTTCGTACCTTGATGATGCTCACATCAAGCCGGAAGATGCTAAATTGGAGCATTTACGGGATTTTCTTGTTGAAATTGGAGATATTGGTATCAGCGAACGGTCGCAAGCTCGGCTGGTTTCAGGCATTAAGTCGTTTTATCGTTTTTTGATTTATAAAGACAAAATCACGCAAGACCCGACCGAATTACTGGAAGCGCCGAAAATTGGACTGCGGTTGCCGGAAGTACTTTCAGTGGATGAAATTGAGCAAATTTTGTCAGCTATTGATCTTTCAAAGCCGGAAGGGCAGCGAAATAGAGCAATCATCGAAGTGCTTTATGGCTCTGGATTACGAGTTTCGGAGTTGATAAATTTGAAAATTTCGAATATTTATTTCGATGAAAACTATATGTTGATTGAAGGGAAGGGGAGCAAACAGCGGCTCGTACCGCTTTCTGAAGAATCTGTTAAGCAAATCGGGTATTGGCGGTTGGACAGAAACAGGCTCGCTATCGTAAAAGGAAATGAAGATTATCTTTTTCTGAATCGACGCGGAAAAAAGCTTACGCGCGCAATGATTTTCACGATTGTGAAAGAACTGGCAGCTATTGCAGGCATCAAGAAAAATGTGAGTCCGCACACATTTAGGCATTCTTTTGCTACTCATATGCTTGAAAATGGGGCAAACCTGCGTGCTATTCAGCAGTTGCTCGGACATGAGTCTATTACAACGACTGAACTTTATACGCACATTGACGTACAGTATTTAAGAGAGACAATATTAATGTATCATCCTGCCAATAAGCGGCATAAATAGCAATAATATATTTTATGCAAACTTGGAAACGAATAAGTTTATTTTTACTATTTTTCTTGATATGTGCTTGCGGTGTGCAAGTTTTTGCTCAAGAAACAGTTGTGGTTGGGCAGGTTTTTGATAAGTTTGACCGTTCTCCTTTGCAGTTTGTGAGCGTCTATTTCAAAGGTTCGAAAAATTACGTTCAGACCAACGAAGAAGGGTATTTTTTGATTCGGAATCAAGGCAAGGAATCGGTTTTGGTGTTTTCGTTGATTGGCTTTGAGAAAGAGAAAAGAAAGATAACACCCGGCGAAAGTCTTGGTATGGAAGTGTTGATGACCGAAAAGGACAACACGTTGAGTGAAGTTTTTGTTACGCCCGGCGCAAATCCTGCGAACGACTTGATGAAAAAAGTGCGCGAAAACCGAAAGAAAAACAACGTAAAAGCCAACTTGAAAGTCAACGAACAAAGTGTGGTGTTTTTAAGTAAAAAAGATTCTCGTTGGGAGAATAATCGTCTTTTTGAGCAGTTTAAAGCGGGAAATATGAGCGTTTCTGATTCGTCGCTTTTGGTACCGCTTTATATGGAAGAATCAACTTATAGTCTGACCAATAAATCGAAAGAGCGACTCACGACGAATACATTTAATACTTCCGAAACAGCTCAAAAAACCATATCAAGTCTGCTCGGCGGAATGGACAACGAAGTGAATTTTTACAACAATTCGGTTCCCGTGCTTGGCAAAAGCATGATTAGCCCATTGGCAAATATCGGCAAAACTTACTATCGCTATTATTTGATGGACAGCACGATAACCGACATCGGGAAAGAATATTTACTTCGATTTCGGAGCAAAAACACCAAAAACCTTGCTTTCAACGGCGAATTGCGGATAGACTCGGCTACTTATGCGCTTACATACATCAACGCCGAACTGCCGCGTCAGGCAAATCTGAACTTCATCCACAATTTGCGCTTAAAACAATCATTTGAGTCGGCAGACGGTTTTTGGATACCGAAAAATAAAAAATCGGCTTGGGATATGACCTATGAATTATTGAAGGATGAGAATACCCAAAAACCGGAGCTTATGATTAGTAGAAATGCTGATTATTCGCCTGATGGAGATTTAATTATTAGTACAGACTCGTTTGCAGGTTCTGAGTATTCTCAGCAAGAAATCGAAGCCAAAATGGCAACCGTGCAGCAAACCCCGCTTTACAAAGTGGTGAGCAATATTGCCGATGTAGTACTTACCGGTTATTTGAGAGCTTGGGTCTTTGACATCGGAAAAATGGCTGATATTGCTCGGCTTACCAAACCAGAAGGTTTTCGGCTTGCTTTACCCTTGCGAACTAATGAGCGATTGTGGAAAAACTTCATGTTGGGCGGACATGCAGCGTATGGATTTCGGGACAAAAAAGTGCGATACAGCGCTGAGACTCAGTGGAAATTGCCGATAGAAAATTCACGTATTATTCTCGGGGCAAAGTATTTGGATGATTACCGCCGAATTGATTATGATTATAATGGCTTTCTTTGGCGTGAAAACCCAATGTCTATGAGTGATGAGAATATAATGACCACTATTTTTTCATTCAAACAGCAAAATCGGATGAGCCAAAGACGTGAGTTTTCAGCATTCTTGTTCAATGACTGGTCGCCCGATGTTGAATCGAAATGGATTTTCCGAAACGTTACTTATCTGCCTAACGAGTTGTTGCCGTTCACACAAAATGGAACTGAAATTGCAAATTTGCAGGATAGAAATTTTTCGGTGACTACACGTTTTTCATTTAATGAAAGGGTAGTGGAGGAACATTTTCAACGGCTTTACGTGAAAAATCCACGTCCGGTTATTTATACAACTTTGGAAGGCGGGCAATACAACTTCGGTGGTGAAAAAGGGAATTATGGGCGTTTGAGTGCTACGATGCTGCAAAGGGGACAATTTGTACTGGGTGAGTGGCGTTATATGATTGAAGCCGGTAAGATTTTTGGTGATGTTCCGTATCCGTTGTTGAAGTTTTTGCAAGGGAAAAATGGTGGAGCGTATAATCGATTTGAATTTTCGATGATGAACAACCGTGAGTACATTGCAGATACTTATGGCACGTTTTTTTCAGAATTAATAACAAACGGCATTGTTTTTAACAACATTCCGCTAATCAAACATTTAAATTTAAGAGAAATAGCGTCATTCAAAATGGCATACGGGACATTGTCTGATGGACACGCATCACTGATGGATATTCCCGCCCCTTCGGGAAAATTTACGCAACCTTATTCGGAAATCAGTCTTGGATTTTGTAATTTACTGGGCTTTGCGTCCGTTCAATCCATCTGGCGTTTAACCGATTTGGATAAGCCTAATATTAAAAAATGGGGAATAAAATTTACAATGTTGGTTACGTTATAATGATTTTCTAATTTCAAACATAAAATATCACAAAATAATATGAACAGTCAATTAAAAATTGCAATTATCGGTGCCGGGAATATGGGCGGCGCCATAGCTCGAGGATTACTAAAAGGAAAGCTGGTTTCGCCGGAAAATATTGCGGTTAGCGATGTGTCGGAAGAAAAGTTGGCAGAATTAAAAAATGTGTCAAATCAATGGATTACAACCACTTCCAATAAAGAAGCAATCGAAAATGCAGATATAATAATTATTGCTGTAAAACCTTGGCTTGTAGAGCAAATAGCTGATGAAATTAGAGAAAATATCGATTATTCGAAGCAGACTCTCGTTTCTATAGCCGCTGGAGTAGATTTTGTGAAACTTCAAAAACTTTTTGACGAGAAAGCTGTTATTTTTAGGATAATTCCAAATACAGCAATCGAAGTGCTCGAAAGTGTTTCCACAGTTACTTCCATCAATGCGGATCAAGAAAAAATCGCACTAGTTACTTCCGTTTTCGAAGAATTAGGTAAGGTTTTTTACGTAGCAGATGAAAAACTGCTGAATGCCTTCATGGCGCTATCGTCTTGCGGGATTGCTTATGCTTTTCGCTACATTCGAGCAGCGATGGAAGGCGGAGTGGAAATGGGCATTTATCCAAACACAGCCAAAGAAGTGGTAATGCAAACGCTAAAAGGCGCCGTAAAATTATTGGAATCTAATCAATCCCATCCCGAAACTGAAATTGATAAGGTAACAACGCCCGGCGGAATTACCATCAAAGGACTAAACGAAATGGAAGCAAACGGGTTTACCAATGCGGTGATAAAAGGATTGAAGAAAAGTTTACTTTAAATTTTGATAGATGTTTCAAATTAGCAATGAAATTTTTCTAACTAAAACTCAAAGTCTCGCCAGATAAGAGCTTTGATGTGTATACCAAGCATTTTTTAAAAGTCTTGGTTCTAAATATTTAACCATCTAAAATATGATAACAATAGACCAACTGAAAGAAGTATTGGAACGCGAGTCAGCGTTGAGGGGGTATCTTTGACATAGATGCCAAGCGAATTCAAATAGAAGAAATGGAACTGCGCACACAGGTGCCCGGATTTTGGGATGACCCGAAATCCGCTGAATTGCATATGAAAAAATTGAATGACCTGAAACGTTGGGTGGAAGGTTACAACAAAGTAAAAACTGCGACTGACGAACTTCAATTGGCTTACGATTTTTTCAAAGAAGATGCTGTAACGGAAGAAGAAGTGGACAGCACATACACCCGCACCATGAAACTTTTGGAAACCATTGAAATGAAAAATATGCTTTCAAACGAAGAGGATCGATTAGGTGCAGTGATAAAAATTGTTGCCGGAGCCGGAGGTACGGAAGCGCAAGACTGGGCGGATATGTTGTTTCGGATGTATCAGCGCTATTGCGAGCGGCAAGGATACAAATCAGAACTAACCAACTATCAAGCTGGCGATGAGGCAGGTATCAAAACCGTTACGTTGCAAGCGGAAGGCGATATGGCATACGGGTATTTAAAAAGTGAAAACGGGGTGCATCGCTTAGTGCGAGTTTCGCCGTTTAATGCACAAGGAAAGAGGATGACTTCGTTTGCATCGGTATTTGTTACGCCGTTGGTGGACGACAGCATTTCCATTGAAGTAAATCCGGCAAACCTGAGTTGGGATACTTTTCGTTCAAGTGGTGCCGGCGGACAGAATGTGAATAAAGTGGAAACAGGAGTACGGCTGCATTATAAATACATTGATGACCGCAATGGCGAAGAGAAAGAAATCGTTATTGAAAATACAGAAAGCCGTTCGCAGACGGGTAATCGTGAGAATGCATTAAGACTTCTCCGCTCTCAATTGTATGAGATAGAATTGGAAAAAAGGCGCGAGACACAAGCCAAAATGGAAGCGGGGAAGAAGAAAATTGAATGGGGCTCGCAGATTCGTAGTTATGTGTTTGATGATCGACGAGTGAAAGATCACCGCACCAACTACCAAACATCAGACGTGAACGGTGTGATGGACGGCAATATTGATGAATTTATTAAAGCCTACTTGATGGAATTTGGACAAGAATAATTGCAGAAGCTTTATAAAAACGAATAGCCTTGAATTAAAAAATGATTCAAGGTTATTTCTTTTTTCCGTCTGTTTTATTGTTTTGAGTGGAAGATTTTTGGGGAATAACTTCCATCGGCATCATTTTTAAGAAGATAATTTCATCAAACTCTTGATAATAGAGCTCTCTTTCATTCTGAGGTTGGTAAGTAAGCTGAACCCGTCTCCAAAAAGTTTGAAATTTCCTATTTAAATATCGTGGATTTGGGTCGAAGCCTCCATTTTCTTCGGTTGGATTTTGTGATTTCTTCGTAAGATGAAATCGCGTATCATTTCCGCCAAATAATATTTCATTTCCGGCTTCATCTTTGAAAACAAAATATCCGATATCATTCATGCGAAATCCACTGTAAGTAAGAATCTCTGTCTTTACATCTCCAATCATTTGATAGCCGTTCGGTAAACGCTTATTCCTCAGAGCTTCAAGTGTAAGCGCTAGTGTGTCAACAGGAGTAAAATCTAGTGTAGTATCTGTGTCTTGGTCAGTTCTTTTGTCGGATTTTTGAAAAGGATTATTGCAAGAAATAGCGATAATTATTAGAAACAGCAATGAAAATATTTTTTTCATACAAAAATAAGTTAAATGTACAGGTAATTTTAGTGTCCGAAAGATAAAAAGAAAAAATCGTATTCCAAAAGAGTATTAATAAATCCATTTTCTTTCCCAATAGAAAAAAAGCGGAAGAAACGCTATTGGAATTATCATGACTCCTCCAATAAAATAAGCGAGAGGAACTTCTAATATGAAATAATACAATCCTGAAATTACTTCATTCAAGTCAATCAGCAAAATGGATACCAAAAATCCAAGCATTGTAAAAACAGGAACAATCCATGCTGTTTTAGTTTTTTTCTGAGGAAGTTGATTCTGTACGCGATTTGAGAAACCGTCGTCCTGAATTTCAGATTTGTAGTTTTCTAAAAAATCTTTCAATATCTTATCGTCATTATTTTCCATACCCATGCATTTTTAAAAATTTACCCATTTTCTTTTTTCCTTTTAGAATGTGCGTTTTAACTGTTCCCAAGGGCAAATTTAAAATTTTAGCAGCTTCTTTATGCGTCATTCCCTCCATATAACACAGCAGAATGACGGCTTGTTCATTTTTTGTAAGCAACTTCATTGCGGTGTAAATATCGCACTTTTCTGCCGAATAATCAATAGTTGTGCTATTTTTTATATCAGTTATTGTCGAATCTATATCTTCAAATCGCTTTTTTACTCGGTTTGAATCATAAAAAACATTGTAAGCAATGCGGAAAAGCCAAGTTGAAAATGCTGAAATTCCCTTAAAAGAGCGGATGTTAAGATATGCTTTGATAAACGTTTCTTGCGCCAAGTCGTCAGCGAGCATCGAGTCGCCGAGCGTGAGATTTAACAAAAACCTTCTCAAAGGCGACTGATATTTGCACACCAGCTTATCGAACGCGCGGCGATCGTCGGCAATGACCACCCGCGACACCCAAAGCATATCTTCCGCTTTACTCATTTACGCCGTTATATCGTTGTTATTGTGTTTTCTTTCAATAAAATACACGATTAGAAAAGCAATGCCGACAAAAGCCGGAATAGCGCTTATCCCCATTAAAGTACTGTTGTTTTGGAAATAGCCGAAAACAAAAGCACCCAATCCTACGGCAAGCCAAACAGCGCCTTGTTGCAGCTTGGATGTTTTCTTTTCCGGCTCTTCAAAAATCTTTTCTGGTAAGGGTTGCCCCGATTCAACTGATTTCAGATAAAGATCATAGCGTGCTTTTTCACGCTCTTTTTGATAACGAACGCCGAAGAATACAATTAAAACAACCATGATAAAAGGTGATGTAACTATAAGAGCAATACTCCATGCCGGTAAAGGTGGATTTTCAGCTTTCATTTGTTTCGTGCGGATTTTTTCAAGTTGAAGAAGCTGCTCAGGATTAAGTTTTTCAAGCAAAACATCTTCTCGTGTTTGTTTAGGTACATTCTGATAATTTTTGATAACACTGTCAGATACGGCAGTTGCTGTTGTCTCTTGTTGAGCTGTTGCGTTGATACAGATGCCCAAGATAAAGGCAATCATGATTAATCCAAGTCTTTTCATTTGAGTTTTGTTTTAATTTGTGATAAAATTAGTGATTCTTTTTTAATTAGACGTGATGAAAGGGGTGTTTGGATTTAAAAAAGTGAAAAATTATTTGTTTAAAATTTCTTTAAATAACCCCAATTATTTTACTTTCGGATTTTAATCCGTATTTTTGTAGTCATTTTCATCAGAAATAATTATTTATCATTTGTATATATGAAATTTAATATCGTTGTTCTTGCTAAGCAGGTACCCGATACAAAAAATGTGGGCAAAGATGCGATGAAAGCAGACGGTACAGTAAATCGTGCCGCACTTCCTGCCATTTTCAATCCCGAAGATTTGAATGCGTTGGAGCAAGCGCTTCGTATCAAAGATAAATTTCCAGGTACTACCGTGAGCCTTCTCTCTATGGGTCCCGTGCGTGCCGCGGAAGTGCTTCGTGAAGGGCTTTATCGTGGTGCAGACAAAGGTTACCTGTTGAGCGGGCGTGAATTTGCTGGCTCAGATAGTTTGGCTACATCTTATGCTCTCTCATGCGCCATCCGTAAAATGGGGAAAGTGGATATGATTATTTGCGGGCGTCAGGCAATTGACGGAGATACAGCGCAAACAGGTCCGCAGGTGGCTGAAAAACTTGGTTTCCCGCAAATTACTTATGCCGAAGAAATTGTTGATGTAACTGAAAAAACGATTACTGTGAAACGTCGTGTGGAACGTGGAGTGGAAGTGTTGAAAGGCAAACTTCCGATGTTGGTAACTGTGAACGGAACCGCGGCGCCTTGTCGTCCGCGCAATGCCAAGCGTGTAATGAAATATAAATACGCCAAAACGGCTTCAGAGTTACAAGCTGTGGGTACGGATTATATGGAGTTTTATGAAGAACACGATTATCTACATCTCGTGGAGTGGGGGGCAAATGACATTGAACATGATCCCAAATGGCTGGGGCTTTCTGGTTCTCCCACGAAAGTAAAAGGTATTGAAAATGTGGTGTTTACTGCTAAAGAAAGCAAAAAACTAACAGCCGACGACGCAGAAATAGAAGGAATGATAAAAGAGCTAATTGCTAATCATACCATTGGATAATAATAAAGGAAGGATAAAAAGCAATTTTGGACTTGGTTTACCTAATTTATTTGAAGAATTATGAATAACTTGATTGTATATCTCGAAATAGAAGACGGCATCGTAGCTGACGTCAGTTTGGAACTGCTCACCAAAGGTCGCACGCTGGCAGATGAGTTGAAATGTAACTTGGAAGCGGTAGCTATTGGTTATCAGTTAGATAAAATTGGCGAACAAGTCTTCCCGTATGGTGTGGATATGCTTTATTTGGCTGATGATAAACGTTTATCTCCTTATACTACATTGCCACACGCATCTGTTTTGGTCAATCTTTTCAAAGAAATAAAACCGCAAATCGCCTTTATGGGAGCCACTTCGGTCGGGCGCGATTTGGGACCACGAGTTTCTTCGGCGCTTTTTAGCGGGCTTACAGCCGATTGTACTGCCCTTGAAATTGGAACTTACGAAGATAGAAAAGCAAGGAAAACTTACGAAAATTTGCTCTATCAAATTCGTCCAGCTTTCGGGGGAAATATCGTTGCGACAATTGTAAATCCCGATTGTCGTCCGCAAATGGCTACGGTTCGTGAAGGTGTGATGAAAAAAGAAATTCGCGATCCGAATCACAAGGGAACAGTAAAAAAACTCGATGTTTCGAAATATGTTTCTGATGAAGATTTCGTGATGGAAGTCATCGAGCGACATATGGAAAAATCGAAACTAAACATCAAAGGCGCACCAATCATTGTAGCGGGCGGATACGGCATGGGCAGTGCAGAAAACTTCAAAATGCTTTTTGATTTGGCTGACACTTTGGGTGGTGAAGTAGGTGCATCACGTGCCGCTGTGGATGCTGGTTTTGTTGAACATGAACGCCAAATAGGACAGACAGGCGTAACCGTTCGTCCGAAACTGTATATCGCTTGTGGTATTTCTGGTCAAATTCAACACATCGCCGGAATGCAGGAAAGCTCAATGATTATTGCCATCAACAACGACGCAAACGCGCCCATCAACACCATTGCCGACTACGTCATCACCGGCAATGTGGAAGAAGTGGTGCCGAAAATGATAAAATATTACAGGAAGAATAGTAAGTGATTTATCAATCTATTCAGTTACAAAACAATTTTTTCTGTAATCAAACAGCTTTCAACATATATATATATAGTAAAGCCATTGATAAAACTATAAAAAGGATTAGTGTTATCCATTCAATTCTTTTTATTTGTAAAAATTGAATTTATAAGAACAAGAGATACTGATGTACAGATATTTATATTTCATCTTTTATCTCTTATATTTTAAATAAAATATGAACTTTTACACAGACAATCCGGCGCTGAAATTTCAGCTTTCGCATCCGTTGATGCAGAAAATTGTTTCGCTTCGTGAGCGTAATTTCGCGGGAAAAGATAAATACGATTATGCTCCGCAAGATTTTGAAGATGCGGTGGATAATTACGATAAAGTGCTCGAAATTATTGGTGAAATCAGTGGTGAAATTATTGCTGCTAACGCTGAAAGTGTGGACAAAGAAGGACCGCAGGTAATCAGTAGTCGGGTGAAATATGCCAAAGGCACGCAAGAAAATCATGATGCGCTGGTTCAAGCCGGAGTTTACGGGATGTCTTTGCCTCGTGAATTTGGCGGACTGAATTTTGCCATGACACCTTATGTGATGAGTGGCGAAATTGTTTCCCGTGGAGATGCCGGTTTTGCCAACATCTGGGGTTTACAAGATTGTGCAGAGACCATTGCTGAATTTGGGGACGGCGAGTCGGAGGATGGTTTTGTTCACTTTTTTGGGTGCAAAAGTAATCAAATTTCCGGAGGGGACTTGAACCTTTTGCTTCTTGAGCTGTTTGTTATTTAGAAAAGGTCGTAATAAGG
>JAAYSS010000062.1 GCA_012518275.1 Bacteroidales bacterium | reverse complement strand
GCAAGAACAAATCGAAGATCTGAAATGGGAACCCGTTCCAATGCTCAAACTAGAAGTAATACCGAGATAAACCGCAATAGTCGTGCGGTAAGAAGTGCAGACCAATGGAATGCTACTCGCAGTAGAAACAGAAGCACTTACGGAAACCAGCGTTCGAATAATACTACTCGCTCACAAGGCACTGTAAGAAATAACAGTAATGTTCGATCAAATTCTAGAGGAAGCGTTAATACCACTAACCGAGGCACATACAGTACACCAACTCGTAGTAATTCTACAAGAGGTACTACTGTAACCCCAAGAAGCAATAAAAGGAAATCATCGGTAAACACTCCGAATAGAAATTCAAACAGAGGATCATACAGTACTCCGAATCGCAGTAGTTCAAACTCAAGAAGTAATAAAACCTACAGCACACCGAACAGAAGTAGTTCAAGAAATAGTGGTACTTACAGAACCCCAAGCAGAAGCAGCTCAAGGGGTAGTAGCACTTACAGTACACCGAGCAGAAGTAGCTCTAGAAGTAGTAGTACCTATAGTGCGCCAAGCAGAAGTTCTTCTTCATATGGTGGTATGCGTAGTAGCGGACGAAGCAGTTCTAGAAGTTCAAGAAGATAACATTTAAGTTAAATACTTTTGTCAAAACAGCGAAGCAATTTAGTTTCGCTGTTTTTTTATTTCATTATTTTCTTTTTCCTAATTCTTCTTGCGTTTTATGTCTTAATTCTGGATTTTCTCGAATCATTTCACGCTGAGTTTCTTCCGGATAACCTGCACGAATAATTGTGGGTGGTAAACCCTGTTCATTTTTAGTGAATTTTCCATCTACTTCTTTCTTGATGTTTCCATCGAGATATTTTACAAGAAGGAATTCTCCCAATCGTTTCCATGCCATATTAGTCATTTCTGCGGCATTTACACTGTAATCCGTCAGGTAATTTTGAGCTTGAATCTCGGACATGGATTTGGCTTTTGCTTCAATTTCGGGCAATTCTCTTTCAAAAGACACTTCGAGCTCACGCTGTTTCTTTTTGATGTCTTGCATCATGGGTAAGTATTTGCTGTAAGCGTAATTAGAAACAAAATTAAATGTCCAGAAAGCCGAAGTGGGCGAATAATCAAGCAAGCTTCCGTTTTTTTTATCGAAACACCAAGGCACCTTGTTTGTGCTACAAAAAATGGGGACATACACCGTGCTGGCTGCATCATCTACTCCAAACCAGAGAATACCGCCAATATGGTTCGGTAGCCAGCTACGAAGTTGCGCAACAAAAGAAAAACCGGTTTGTTGTGTAGCAATGGGTCGTTCGTGTCCATATTCCACGCCATCTACTTTAAAAGTGAGCGGACTATGCCGGAGTTTGCTTCCAAATGTTCCTGCACCAACGCCTTTGGTCATATCAAATTCAGTACCTTCGTACATATCGCGCATAAATGCTTTCAGATCATTCACGCTCAACTTACGGTCGGGTTTTATCCAAAGTGGCATCCGCTCTTTTGTTTCACCTTTTACGTAAGTAATGTAATCATGCATCGATTTGTTTGCATTTTTGAAAAACGACCATACACGTGCTTCACAAATACGCAACCCCGAATAATCGAGCGGATTATACACATCTGAAAAGCTAAATTCGCTGTCTTTCCCCTTGAAATAGCCTTTTTCACGAGCAAATGAAACCACGTCAGGCGAATACATACAGTTCTCTTTATCATCGAAAGGAATAGTAGTAATTCGTGCTTGATTGGCATGAGCTGAAATACAATCATCCGGAAGCCGCAAAGCAACCCATACGGCACCTTTGTTTTCGGTACCTTTTCCAATAATTTCAAGTATCCAAACTTCATTAGGGTCAGCAATGGAGAATGATTCGCCAGAGCTGTAGTAACCGTATTCCGCCACCAGATTGGTAATTACTTTGATTGCTTCGCGGGCTGTACGCGAGCGTTGCAGTGCGATGTACATCAAGCTGCCGTAGTCCATGATTCCCGTTGTGTCAATCAGCTCTTCGCGTCCGCCAAAAGTAGTTTCACCAATGGCAACCTGATGTTCGTTGATGTTTCCGATTACATTGTAAGTTTGAGAAGCTTGTTTTATTTTCCCGAGATATTTCCCGGAGTCCCATTCAAAGATATCAAGCATAGCTTCGGCAGGATAGGTCGATGCAGGGTAATGATATAGCGCCCCGAAAAGATAATATGAATCGGCTGCATAAGAGATAAAGGTTGAACCGTCAATTGTGGCTTTTTTCCCTACCAGAAAATTGGTGCAAGACCACGTCGGTATAGCTAATAATACAAATGCGAATGTGATTAGTAGATTCTTTTTAGACATTATTGTATTTGATTTTTAATAATTATTGGTATGAAAACATAAGACAAATCACCTTAAACTTTCTCACAATAAACCTATTCCCATTTTTTCAAGCGATTTGTTTATCATCCCGAAAATAGTGATTACACCGAAAAACAAAAATAGATAATAACTGATTATCCTGCAAATCAAACTTTATGGTGAGAAAATAAAAAGGTAATAATCCGTCAATTTTGCTTAGAATTACGTACCTTTGAATTATTATGAAGAAGATTTTTTGAATTGAATGAATTCTACTTTTGGCTTTTACGTGCAATTAAATGGTTATATCTATCTAACACTTCTTCTGCAATGCTTTCCCACGATCGAGCAATGGTTTTGGAAGCATTTTCACCTACAATAGAAATTATTTCTTTGTTTTCACTGATTGAACGTATTTTTTCAGCCAGCGCTTCTGGGCTGTTTTCTGTCAAAAACCCATTTACGTTGTCGGTAATTATTTCCGAAGTGCTCGATCCTGCAGTAACTACTGATGGCGTATGAAGTGCAGCAGCTTCACGCACAACGAGCGGAGCATTATCGTAAATAGAAGGGAAAAGAAACAAATCGGCTGCTGCATAAAGATTTTTAAGTTGCTCTCTATCATAAACACTTCCGGTAAAAAATATTTTGTACTCTAAATTTCTCGCTTTTACCATCTGTCTCATTTCTTCAGCAGCATAACCTGTTCCGACAAAATACATTCTATACGACATATCTCTCAATAAATCAAGCGCTTGTATAATAATTGCTATGTTTTTTTCCCAAATATGTTGCCCGACAAATAAGAAAACCATATCGGTTTTGCTGATACCTAATTTTTCTCTTGCGGCAGACTTCACTTTCTCAATCGGTTCGTCTGGCGTTAAATCAGTTCCGTTATTTACCACTTCTACTTTCCCTTTATAGCCATATTCACGGATGGTATCTTCTACTGACGCCTGCGGAATCCACACCTCGTCAGCCCAATCAAAAAACGGCATCACAGTTTTTAGAATTGCAGTTGCAGCCTTGCGAGACTTCATAGCTCGTTCAAAATCATCCCTATACTTAGAGTGAAATGTAGCTACTAATGGAATTTTTTGAATTCTTGAAATATATAGTGCCATATATCCGGAAGAAAAAGGACAATGTGCGTGTACAAGTTTAAATTTTGATTTGAAAAAAAGCTTATTTAGGAACTGAATGTCAACATAAGGCATTCCAAAACGGTATGGCTTTCTACTGAATAGTGGAAGTGACGCATAACGCAATACTTCAAAATCTTCGTCAAAAACTTGTGTTGAAGTTTTTGGAGTGATTACTTTTATGTTTTCACCTTTTTTACTCATCCAATATGCGTAATTGTATGTAGTCATAGCTACGCCATCCATTACAGGCGGATAACTATCATTAAATAATCCGATTGCTTTGCTCAACTTATCCCTCTTTCTAAATTCTTGCTTCCTCTTCTTTTTTTCCATAATCAAAAAAATCTCAAACCTAATATTTCGTTTAAAGAATAATACGAGAAAAAATTCCTTGAAAGTTCGGAAAAAATAAGATAGAAAATCTTCAAATTAGAACTTATTCTGTAAATTTTACAGTTTTGTAATAGTAAATTAACCAAATATTAACTTGTTTGTAGAACCTGTTAAAAAATAAGCAGATTTATGTGGTTCTAGATAAACTCGATGCCGGTACAATTTAGTTATGTTTTAACAAATAATTATTCAATTTATAGAACATTTCTTAACCTTTCTTTGTTTTAGATTATAGTTTCTATTACTAACTTTTAAAAAATTATTTAAAATGAATTTTCTGTGGTACATTCTTATCGGAATCGTAGCTGGCTTTTTAGCCGGTAAAATTATGAAAGGTGGCGGGTTCGGCATTCTTGTTAATCTGCTGGTGGGAATTGTTGGCGGTCTTTTAGGCGGCTGGGTATTTGGATTGCTGGGCATCAGCACAAGTGGAATTTGGGGAAACCTGATTACCGCCACCATAGGTGCAGTGTTGTTCTTATGGATTTTATCGTTATTTAAAAAGTAGAACGCTTAAATACTTAAAGAAAAATTATCAAATAGGAACTCTCTTTTGACGGTTCCTATTTTTTTTTGAAAAGAACGCTTGAATTAATAGAGATTGTATTATATCTTTGTAAAATATTAAACAATAAAATTATACAAATACTTTATGAAAAAGCACGAATCTAAATTTGAAGGCATTAAACTTGCCGGAATTCCAATTCTTATTCTTAATCTGTTATTATTGATAGGCTCTATTTCGCTTTTTATATGGACAGCGGAAAGCACTCGCCTTAGCCCGGGATTGGCGGTTTTCTTTGTGATTTCAAGCATTATCGTTTTTTTATGGACATTACTCGCCTTTGTCGGATTCATGCAGATTGAGCCAAATGAAGCTCGTGTGATGCTGTTTTTTGGAAAATATAAGGGAACGGTGAAAGAAAATGGGTTCTTTTGGGTGAATCCTTTTTATTCAAAGAAAAAACTGACGCTACGCGCCCGCAATTTGGACGCCGAGCCTATAAAAGTGAACGATAAATCGGGTAATCCGATCCTGATCGGAATGGTGGTAGTTTGGAAAGTGGTTGACACTTACAAAGCTTCTTTTGACGTGGACAATGCTTCGATGGCAACAAGTGGGCCCGGAACGACTTCCGACAACGTGAACGTAAAAATGAAGGCTTATGAAAATTTTGTCCAGATTCAGAGCGAAGCAGCGCTGCGTAATGTAGCCGGAATGTATCCTTATGACCATATGAGTAGCGATGATATGTCCAATGATGCTCTTACGCTCCGTTCCGGTGGTGATGAAATTAATGAATTACTCGAAAATCAAATTAACGAGAGATTGAAAATTGCCGGCATTGAAGTGCTTGAAGCACGCATCAACTACATTGCTTACGCTCCCGAGATTGCCGCTGTGATGCTTCGTCGCCAGCAAGCCGGTGCCATCATTGCCGCCCGCGAAAAAATTGTTGAAGGAGCTGTAGGAATGGTAGAACTCGCACTCCGCAAATTTGAAAATGACGGAATCGTTGAACTTGACGAAGCGAAAAAAGCTGCTATGGTCAGTAATCTGATGGTAGTGCTCTGCGGACAAGAAAATGCACAACCAATAATAAATTCGGGAACACTCTATCAATAGCTGCTCGTAAAAAACATTTGACAGTATCAAAAGGAAATAAGACCAAATCATTTATATTGCGTATCAAAACAAAGGGCGCAGTGAAAAAATGGACTGAAGGGCTAATTTCGAAACACATTGAGCAAAATCTCCACCTGCATAATCAAGATTTGAGCAACTCAAAAAAGGAAGAGAAAATGGATAGCATCATTCATCTTCCTGAACTTTGATTTTATCCATTTTCTTTGTTTTTTCAAACCCTTCTAATTTTTGGGGAAGTAAATCGTCATCCAAAGCATGAATTGAATCCTTTCCCGTTATCGTTATGGAATCCTTCGGGCTTGTATCAACACTGTCAACCACAGTAGAATCTAGTTTCATTACGGCAGCTCGGATGCTGTCTTGCTTGAACGGATTATATTTACGCATCAATTTCACGCTATCTACAAACGCATTCATCTTGCCAATAGACGAATCATTGCCTAAGATATAACCGCTAAGTGATTTTATTTTGAGCGCTTCCCGTGCTTTAAATTTGAGTGTATATCTACGCAACGTGCTATCATTTTTTGTGGCAGAATAAATGCTATCCACATAACCGTTCAAATAGTTCACATACATTACCACGTGCTGGTTTAGACTTGAATCTGATGGTGCAACACGATGCAAAAATGATAGTTCATACATATCATCTGCAAGTAAATCGGAATTTTCAACTTCAAAAAAGAGTTTATTTCTAACTGAATCTTTTGTGAAAGTGTATTTTTTCGGTAAGTACCAAAGGTTTATACTGTCAATCGCATTTGCAGAATCAACCGGATGGAACTTTCCTTTATCCACATCATCGCGAAGAGTCTCCAATCGGGTAATCACATTGGCATAAATCCTTTCAAATTTCTTGGGATGTCTCGTGTACCATGAAAGACACGAGTCAAACTCTTCACTCGAAATACCATATCTATCAAAAAGCGCTCTGTAGTAAGCACCTTTTTCCATTTCTTCCTGCCCATAACCCATGCCGGATGCACGCAAAGAACCTTCCAACACATGTAAATCTGTCAAAAGATTTTCCATCTGTTTTGAATTGAGCTTTGCTTTTGAATCGCGATTGCAGGAAGTAGAGAAAATACCTGCAAATAGGATAAAAACCGCTAAGAATATGTAGCTATTTCTTCGAATCATTTTCTAAAATTGCCTCTTTATTTTTCTTTGATTCTAAGACTTGATTGAGCTCTTTCCTAAAAAACAACAGAATAATAAATACCGAAACAGTTACGCAAGAGTCAGCCACATTGAAAATATACTTAAAAAACACGGTTTCACCAGCGCTGTTCGTAATTATCGGAAAAAAGAACATGTCAACCACTTTCCCATAAAAAATCGGAGCATAGCCTCCCCCCGCAGGAAAAAGTGTTGCCACTTGATACGGTGTACTTTCGCTGAAAATAACGCCGTAAAAAATTGAATCCACAATATTACCGGCAGCACCTGCGAGAAGTACAGAAACCGCAAAAATAAATCCTGGACGAATCTGCCGCTTAATCATACGATGAATAACAACAGACAAAAACACAACCGCTACAATGCGAAAAAGGGTAAGAAACAACTTCCCGATAATTTCCATGCCGAAAGCCATCCCCTTGTTTTCCACAAAATAAATCTTGAACCACGAGAAAACTTCCACTTCATCGCCCAGTGCAAAATTCAATTTTATATAGAATTTTGAAACTTGATCTACCACCAAAAGCAGTAAAATCAGCAAGATGGATTTAGTTTTTACTGACATTTATTCCAAAAAATTACAGTTAAATAAAAATTCGACAACCGTAAAAATATGCAGCTGTCGAATTATTTTATTCAATAATTTATTAACATCATAAGGTACCGACCGTCGTAATGAAGCAAAGAAATATCCTTTATTGTCTGGACTTAGCTTCAATGCTTAACGTAGCGTGCGGCACGGCACGAAGACGCTCTTTCGGAATTAATTTCCCAGTTTCACGGCAAATACCGTAAGTTTTATTTTCTATTCGCACCAAAGCAGCTTGCAAATGTTGAATAAACTTCATTTGCCGTTGTGCTAATTGTCCGGCTTCTTCTTTATTTAACGTAGTTGCGCCTTCTTCAAGCACTTTGAAAGTGGGGGAAGTGTCTGTAATATCATTTCCACCCAAGTTATTGATTCCTTCACGAAGCATTTCGTAATCTTTCTGAGCTTTTTCTAATTTATGCAAAATTATTTCACGAAACTCTTCAAGCTCAGCATCTGTATATCTGTTTCTTTTTTCCGCCATAATTCATCGTGTTTTCGAGGTTCAACAATAAGTATTTGAATGTGCGAAAATACGCATTTTATTTCAATCGTACAATTATTTTAGCAAAAGTTCTGATTATTGTTTTATAACCGATATTTTAACTGTGTAATCTTCAAAATCCAACTCTTCAGGATTATCTATTTTATCTACTAATTCAATGGAGTTAGCGAGCACTTGCGAAGCAATGTACTCTGAATGTTCAAGCACAGCATCATTTATTTCATTTAGTTTTTCAATTTTCACCTCTATTTTATCTGTAATTTCGAATCCGCTTGACTTACGGATATTTTGAATGCGATTTACCAATTCGCGCGCAATTCCTTCTCGGATCAGCTCATCAGAAACATCAATATCCAACGCTACAGTCAGGTTTCCCTCGTTAGCTACCAACCAGCCCGGCATATCTTCGGTAAAAATTTCCACGTCTTCTTCCGTAAGTAAGACATCGCCAGACGGCAATATAAGAGTATATTTACCTTTTTTCTCAATTTCAGCAATCTGCTGTTTATTCATTCTAGGCATGGCTGCAGCAATTTCCTTCATCTGCTTGCCGTATTTTTTACCTAACGTTCTGTAATTTGGTTTGATTTTTTTAACCAAACCTTCCATATCTGCATTAGCCGAAATTACTTCTAATTCCTTTATATTCACTTCGGCTTTTATTAAATCTGCAATGTAGTTAATCTGCTCATAAACTTTCTCATCCGGCGCAGGCACCACAGCTCTTGCTAATGGCTGACGCACTTTTTTCTCTGCTTTTCGGCGAAGCGCCAAAATCATGGATGAAGTTTGTTGTGCCAACAGCATGCATTCCTCCAAGTTTTTATCAATAAGAGTTTCATCATACGTAGGAAAATCAGCAAGATGTACAGAAGTTTCACCCGTCAAATCTTGATAAAGTCGGTCTGCGTAAAACGGTGCAATCGGAGCCATTAGTTTAGAAACGGTAACCAAACAGGTATAAAGCGTCTGATAGGCGGCAATTTTATCTTCATCATATTCACCACCCCAATAACGTTTCCGATTCAAACGAACGTACCAGTTACTCAAATTTTCACCCACAAAATCGGAAATAGCACGCCCCGCTTTGGTAGGCTCGTAATCTTCGTAATACAATTTTACGTCTTTAATTAATGTATTCAGCAAAGAAATAGCCCATCGGTCAATCTCTGGACGCTTTTCCAGTGGAATCTGAGCATCTTCATTGGTAAAATTATCCACATTGGCATACAGCGCAAAGAACGAATAGGTGTTATACAGCGTTCCAAAAAATTTCCGACATACTTCTTCTACACCTTCAATATCAAATTTAAGATTATCCCACGGAGAAGCGTTGGTCATCATGTACCAGCGCAGTGGGTCAGAGCCGTATTTTTCAATGGTTGAAAACGGGTCAACAGCATTCCCTAGTCGTTTCGACATTTTAGCGCCAGTTTTATCAAGTACCAACCCATTGGAAATCACATTTTTAAAAGCCACAGAGCTTTTTACCATCGCACTGATGGCGTGGAGCGTGAAGAACCAACCCCGAGTTTGGTCCACACCCTCGGAAATAAAATCGGCAGGGTAAAAATCTTTACTTTCAACTAATTGTTTGTTTTCAAACGGATAATGTAACTGCGCAAACGGCATTGCACCGCTATCAAACCAAACATCAATCAAATCCAGCTCACGCTTCATTGCTTTTCCTGAAGGTGAAACTAATACGATTTTATCCACGTAGGGACGGTGAAGGTCAATGTTCTTCGGGTCGTAATTTTCAGCGGTGTATTCGCCAACTTTGAAGTTTTTATAAGGATTTTCGGACATAAGTCCTGCTTCAATCGACTTCTCGATTTCATCCATCAATTCTCTTACCGAACCGATGCAAATTTCTTCCGAACCATCTTCCGTACGCCAAATTGGTAAGGGTGTTCCCCAGTAACGACTTCGGCTCAGATTCCAGTCCTGCAAATTTTCAAGCCACTTCCCGAAACGCCCTGTGCCCGTAGAAGTTGGCTTCCAATGGATGGTGTTATTCAGCTCAATCATCTCATCACGGCAAGCTGTGCTTTTTATAAACCAGCTGTCAAGTGGATAGTAAAGCACCGGCTTATCCGTACGCCAGCAATGCGGATAGTTGTGTGTATATTTTGCAATTTTGAATGCCAATCCCTGCAATTTCAGCATAACAGCCAAATCAATATCTAGCGTATCGTCTTCTTCTGTGAGCGTAGAATCATATTCGTTTTTCACAAATCGTCCGGCAAATTTTTTGTAAATCTCCACATTCACATTGTTCTTCACAAAATCAGCATCTAAATCTTCTATTTTGTAGAATTTTCCGGTTAAATCAACCATCGGACGTTTGTTCCCATCTTTATCAATTAAAATCAACGGAGCAATGTCGTTTTGCTTTGCCACACGGTCGTCATCAGCTCCAAAAGTGGGAGCGATATGCACAATTCCTGTTCCATCTTCAGTGGTAACAAAATCGCCAACAACCACTCGAAATGCATTTTCACCCGGATTTACCCACGGAATAAGTTGCTCGTATTCAATACCTTCTAAATCTTTTCCTTTATAGTTTTCAAGGATTTCATACTTGTTTTTGTCCATCACAGCATCAAGAAGGCTTTCAGCCAAAATCAACTTAACTTCAGCTTTGGTATATGGATTTTGCGTTTTTACCTGCACGTAGTCAATATTTGCCCCAACTGCCAAGGCGGTATTTGACGGAAGTGTCCAAGGTGTGGTAGTCCAAGCAAGGAAGTAAGTGTTTTCCCTATTCTTAATCTTAAATTGCGCCACAACTGTCGTATCTTTTACATCGCGGTAACAACCCGGCTGATTTAGTTCATGGGTAGAAAGACCCGTTCCTGCAGCCGGAGAATAGGGTTGAATGGTGTAGCCTTTGTACAATAACCCTTTGTTATACAACTGCTTGAGAAGCCACCAAAGTGTTTCAATATAGCGATTGTCGTACGTGATATACGGATCATCCATATCTACCCAATAACCCATTCTTTCGGTAAGTTCTTCCCATTCTTTGGTGTATTTCATCACTTCGCGCCGACAAGCATTGTTGTATTCTTCCACCGAAATAGTTTTCCCGATATCATCTTTAGTGATTCCAAGCATTTTTTCTACGGCTAATTCAACCGGCAGTCCGTGCGTATCCCATCCAGCTTTTCGCTTTACCTGAAAACCCTGCATGGTTTTGTATCGGCAAAAAACATCTTTGATAGTACGCGCCATCACATGGTGAATACCCGGCATCCCGTTGGCTGAAGGTGGTCCTTCATAAAACACAAACGTGGGTTGTCCTTCTCGAATTTCGATGCTTTTTTCAAACATGTTATTTTCATTCCAATAAGAAAGCATCTGTTTATTAATTTCAGAAAGGTTTAGTTCGGTATATTCTTTAAATTTTTTCATTTTTAACTGCGAATTTGCGCGATTTTTACAACTTATTTAATGTGCTGTTTGACTAAATTTTTAAGGTGCAAAATTACTAAATAATATGAAATTATAAAAATGCATACTTATCCTAAAAATCATAAATTATTAAGCTGAAAAATGGTCAAAAGGGGCACTTTAATGTAATTTAAGTTAAGGAAATCAAGTTATTATGTAATTCTCCATTTTGGTATGTAAATTGTGTAACACAATTATGAATTGTTTTTCATTTTTTAGTTTTAGCTAATGAATAATTTTTTATTTATGTTTGAAGTCGATGCACTCTCGGCTGTGAAGTTGAGAGTGCACTTTGAAAAACAATTCACAGAAACGAATAGTTTCTTCGTTTTATTGTATTAGCTTTTATGCATAGTTAGTTTACGAAATAAGCCTAAACCTTATTTTCAATTTGTGCATAAAGCAAGCACTTCCGAATCGCGGTTCGGAAGTGCTTTTGTTTATTGATAAACAGATTTAATTAATAAAAAACAATAAGTTAATCGGTTTTATTTCGTTTCTGTACGTTGTGAAAAATCTTCATCTGATTCCCAAGTATTTTCGTGAATCCTTTCACGTCATCGGCAGTCCAAGCTTTGTTAAATTCGCCGTATTCGCCAAAATCAGTTTTCATCAAATCAAAATCACTTTCCACGCCCACCAGCGTATAGCCTCGCGGTCGAAGCGTAATGATGACCGTGCCCGTTACATTTTCTTGCGAGCTTTCAAGAAATTTTTCGATGTCACGCATTACCGGCTCCAAATACTGTGCTTCATGTAAAAACATCCCATACCAAGTGCCGAGTTGATCTTTCCAGTATTGTTGCCACTTGGTAAGCGTGTGCTTTTCCAACATTTTGTGTGCATTGATGATTAGTATCGGGGCGGCTGCTTCAAATCCAACGCGTCCTTTGATGCCGATAATTGTATCACCAATGTGCATATCGCGCCCGATACCAAATTTATTGGCAATTTTTTCGAGTTTGTTGATTAAGCTAATTTTATCATCCGATTTTTCACCATTCACTGCACATATTTCCCCTTTTTCAAAACTGATGGTAATGTTTTCTTCGTCCGTTTTCTCAACCTGACTCGGATAAGCACTTTCGGGAAGAGTCGTGTCTGAATTTAATGTTTCTTTGCCTCCAATGGAAGTTCCCCACAATCCTTTATTTATGGAGTATTCCATTTTCTTGAAATCGGCTTCATAACCGTGCTGTTTCAAGTAATTTATCTCGTATTCTCGGGTAAGCACCATATCGCGAGTGGGTGTCAAAATTTTTATTTCGGGTGCCAAAATTTCAAAAGTCAAATCAAAACGTATCTGATCGTTTCCTGCGCCGGTACTACCGTGAGCCACGTAATCTGCACCTATTTCTTTAGCGTAATTTATTACGGCTATGGCTTGAAAAATCCGCTCAGAACTTACAGAAATCGGATACGTGCCGTTGCGGAGTACATTACCAAACACCATGTATTTGATGCTTTTCTCGTAATATTCACGCGTAACATCAAGTGTTACGTGTTTTACTGCTCCAAGTTTGTAAGCTTTTTCTTCTATAACACTTAACTCTTCTTCTGAAAATCCGCCCGTATTGGCTACTGCGGTGTAAACATTGTAACCTTTATCCTCGGCTAAATATTTAGTGCAGAACGAAGTATCCAGTCCACCACTAAATGCTAATACTACTTTCTCTTTCATAATGTAAATATTTTTATCCCTGACTAAATTTTTAAAATAAGTTGATTTTCATCACGTTTGTTTTACGTTTTGTCCTTTTCTTTGGTGCAGTCGATTTATGTGCTGATTTGATCGGCTTTCTTACCGGTCTTACAACAATTTTTTTCGAGTTTGATTTCGCTTTTTCTTCTTCTTGCTTCTTAGTCCAAACCGGATCGAAAAGCATTCCGGTGCATAGGCAGTGTTTCCGTTTAGTTCGTTGCAGGATATCGTAGTTCACGCAGCTCTGACAGCCTTTCCAAAAGTCTTCATCATCAGTAAGTTCTGAGAAAGTAACCGGTCGATAGCCCAGCTCATTATTAATTTTCATTACAGCCAAACCAGTTGTCAGACCAAAAATCTTAGCATTCGGATACCGTTCACGCGAAAGTTGAAATGCTTTTTTCTTAATCCGTTTGGCAAGTCCCTGCCCACGGAATTTTTCAACAACGATGAGTCCCGAGTTAGCAACAAATTTTTTTCCACTCCAAGTTTCTATGTAGCAAAATCCAGCAAATTCTCCATCTTTCGTAAGTGCAATAATTGCCTTTCTCTCTTTCATCTTTGCCTCTACGTATTTAGGAGAACGCTTGGCAATACCGGTACCACGTACCTTGGCTGCGGCTTCAATGGTAGAAAGTATGGTATTCACATACGGCAAATGACTCTCATCTGCCACAACTATGGATATTTTATCGATCTCCGATATTTCTTTTTTCATTTTCACTAAACTTTTCTCTAATTCTTTTCCTGAAAAATATGGTTAATTACTTTTATGATTTTATCCCTTGAAACACCTTCGCGCGGAATGAGCAACACAGTATCATCGCCGGCTATTGTACCCAGCACTTCATCTGTTGCGCGGTTATCTATATCCCACGCAATAGCGCTTGCATAACCCGGCCTGGTTTTCACGATAGCCAAATGACCCGAAAAATCCAAACTCAGCACAGCTCCATGTGAAGTGAAGTTATGCGAAGCCAATTCATCAGAAATTGGCATAATCTGTGGCGGAAGTACATATTTATACATTCCATTAGACAGCGGTGTTTTAGCCACTTTCAGCGCTTTTAGGTCACGCGACAAGGTAGCTTGGGTAATCTCAAAACCTCTCTTACGAAGCTGTTTTAACAACTCTTCCTGACTGCCGATTACCTGAAACTTCAGAATTTCAGAAACGACCTTTAACCTTTCTCTTTTATTTTTCATAATGGTATATTTATAACAAAAACGATGCAAAATTACATAATTATTACGTCTTACACAACAAACCATGCATTTATTTTCATTAAAATTGAACTAAATGAATAAATAGTTGCAACAATATTCAATTTCAACGTTTTTCAGCTATCAAATTTTGATAATGGCTATCCTAAAAATTATTTGTACATTTGTAATCCAAAATCTTTAAGTTTATGAGTTTAGTTGAAAAAATAAAATCGGCTGAAAAAACTGCTTTTTCGTTTGAGTTGTTGCCGCCGCTGAAAGGAAACGGCATCAACGGTGTGTACAACACAATTGATGCACTTCGAGAATTTGATCCAAAATACATCAATATTACCACGCACCGTTCAGAAGTTGTTTTCAAGGAAAAAACCTTTGGGATGTATGAGCCGATCTCCATCCGCAAGCGTCCTGGAACTGTTGCCGTTGCGGCAGCGATTAAAAATAAATACAACATCACGGTAGTTCCACACATTATTTGCAGTGGATTTACCAAGGAAGAAACCGAGTACGTACTGATTGATTTGAAATTTTTGGATATCAACGATTTGCTTCTTCTACGCGGCGATAAGGGCAAACACGAAAAAAAATTCACTTCCACGGGACACGCTCATGCCACGGAACTTCAAGAGCAAGTAAACCGTTTTAATGATGGATTTTTTTTAGATGGTACAAAAATGAAAATCGTCGACGAGCCTTTTTCGTACGGAATGGCTTGCTATCCGGAAAAGCACGAAGAAGCACCCAACATGGAAACGGAACTTTATTGGGCAAAAAAGAAAGTGGAAAGCGGCGCAGAATACTTGGTTACGCAGATGTTTTTTGACAATCAGAAGTATTTTGATTACGTAAAAAAATGTCGCGATATCGGCATTAATGTGCCGATTATACCGGGCTTAAAACCGATTACATTGAAGAACCAACTGACTGTGTTGCCAAAAATTTTCAAGTCTGAAATCCCGGAAGATTTTGCCCGTGAACTCCGCAAATGCAAAACGGATGAAGATGCCGCGGAAGTGGGTGTGGAATGGTGTACGCAACAAGCTAAGGAATTGATTGAGCACAACGTACCGAGCATTCATTTTTACACCCTAATGGCTACTCAAAGTGTGAGACGGGTGGCAAAACAAGTATATTAAAAACCCAAAAAACTCTTGTTATAATGTTTAGAATACTTTTCGGAATACTCATAATTCTTGGACTTTTCTTACTTCTCACCGGCTCTTTTAGTGTAAAAGTTTTGCGAACTTTATTTGGTTTTGGCAACAAAACACCCCAAAAAAACCAAAACGAGCCAACCCACACCTACTCCAAACCTAAAAATCGTAATAAAATTTTTGGTAAACACGAAGGAGAATATGTGGAATTTGAAGAAATTGAAGAAGAAGAACAAGAAAAAGAATAGAAACTCAACATCCACCTTGGTACTCCGTTCTCTTGGATTATTTAAAATATCGCTCCAAAATACTTACTACGCTACTGCGGTAACTTCGGCCGAATAAATTCAAATGAACCAGTAAATAATAAAGTTGGTAAATTTCGATTTGTTCATGATAATAAATAGATTGGGGAATAACAGCGTGATAAGCTTCATAAAACTCAGTATCAAATCCTCCAAAAAGTCTTGACATAGCAATATCCACCATCGAGTGACCGTAATATACCGCAGGGTCAATCAGGTAGGGTGTTCCATTCGTTGAAATTAGGTAATTTCCACCCCACAAATCACCGTGAAGTAACAGCGGTTTCACTTCACCAAAAATTTGATTAAAAACATTTAATGCATCTTCTTTTGCGGGAATAAAATTTTCCTCAAGGGATTTGTTTTTCCTTGCAAGTTGAAGTTGCGGTGCAATGCGTTCATTCCAATAAAACTCGGCCCAGTCGGCATAAAGACGATTTGATTGCGGCAAACTGCCGATAAAATTATCCGAAGAAAAACCAAAATTCTCACTCTTAGTTGAGTGAAGCTTTGCCAAGTCCCTCCCGAGATGCTTGTAATCCTTGCCGTTCGGTCTTCGGCTTTCAACAAAATCCATCAACAGAAAAGATTTTCCTTCCAATTCATCCACCAGATGCACATGCGGCACGGCAATCGTGTTTGTGTTTTCAATCGCAAGCAGCCCTTTTTCTTCTTCTTCAAACATCTTTTTTGCAAAAGATTTGCTATTTACTTTTAAGAAAAACCTCTGCGTTTTCGTTTCCAAAAGATATGCAAAAGAAATATCACCACCAGCAATACTTTGATAATGAACAATATTTGAGTTTATTTTTTCCGAAATATGCTTGATGATATTTTTCATAACCGATTTTTTTAAGTGAGATTGTAAAGATAAAGAAGAAAAGGAATTATTCCTAATCCCTAGAAAATTCCTTTATAAAAGTTCACTCGTGAAAAACATCAAATAATTTTATATTCTCTTATACACGTCTTCAAACGGCACTCTGAACCGCTCACCCCAGATACCCCGCGTTCCTTTACGAATTCCGCAGGGGATAACCATATTGATTTCAGCGCTGCAAGGCAAATTTAACAGTTTTTTCACTCGCCGACTGTCAAATCCTTCCAGCGGACAAGTGTCGTATCCTTGTTCAGCCATCGCAAGCATGAACGTTTGTGCCGCTAAACCACACGTTTTATGCACTACAACACGCATATCGCTTTCAGAAACAGCGGTTGTCATCGGACGAAAAAGACTGATAGATGTGGCAAGTATTTTACGAAGCCAACCCAGAACAAAGAAAAAACGACTATAAATAAACGGCATTAGTTTGCCGTAGTAAAGCTGACGGTCTTTTAACCGTTTTTCTTGCCTTTCCGGCGGGCTGTTTCGGGCTATATTACCCTTCTCAAACTCCAATACCGCCTTCGCACGCTTTCGGTGTAAATCCCTTCGAGTAACGAAAACCACGATTTGCTTAGCTGTTTCCGTGGCACGCTGATTTAGGCAGGCATGCGACATTTTTTTCAGCCTTTCCGGTTCAGTAATATGATAAAACTCCCACAACTGCATGTTGGAACTGTTAGGCGCAAGTGTGGCCAACTCAATGCAGTGCTTCACTTTTTCTGTATCAAGCTCTTTCGTTTCATCGAAATAGCGAACAGAGCGACGAAAATTTAGGATTTGCTCTAATGACATAAGATTATTATTCAGTTTATTACCATTAAGAAAATATTATCGCCTGTATCGAGATGAATCTATTTTCTCGTATTCAAGTAGTTTTATTTTCACATCCAACCCTCCGGCATATCCGGTCAAACGGTTATCAACGCCAATTACACGATGACAAGGAATTATTATTGAAATGGGATTGTGTCCAACCGCTCCTCCGACAGCTCTCGGGGAAACATATTTTCCGTTTTTATTTTGAGAAACTTGCCGAGCAATTTCACCATAGGTTATTAATTCTCCGTATGGTATCTCAGCTAATACATTCCAGACTTGTTTTCTAAATTCAGTTCCTTTAAGCGAAATTGGTGGAATAAATCCAGGGTTTTCTCCTTGAAAATAGGTTTCTAACCAACTAATTGTCTCGTGAAAAATCGGCAAATCATCCTTTTTCAATACGGTTTGATCTATTTTCGGAAAATAAGCCTGTCCTTCTATCCAAAGTCCTGTAAGGCTATCGCCATCACTGGCAAGTGTAAGCAAACCAATTGGTGAATTGTATTTTCGAGTGTATTTCATATGTTAAAACGGGTGTAAGTAAGATTTATAACACACAAATTGCTTTTATTGTTTTATATTTGTAGATTTAGAAAAATATTATGAATATGAAAAAGGACGAAACTAAAAGGGTGGCTTCGGACATAATTACCGATTTGCAAAAAAATGAAATCTTTGTGTTTGGAAGCAATTTAAGTGGACATCATTTAGGTGGAGCCGCCCGTACAGCCTACAATAAGTTTGGTGCTGTATGGGGGCAAGGAGTGGGCTTGCACGGACAAACCTATGCCATCCCCACCATGCATGGTGGAATTGACGCTATCCAACCATACGTGGAAGAATTTATCCGTTTTGCCGAAAAGAATCCAAATTTGAAGTTTCTGGTAACACGCATAGGCTGCGGTATAGCGGGATTTGAAGATAAAGAAATTGCACCGCTTTTTAAAAAAGCTTTACAAGCGAAAAATATTTTTTTACCGAAAACGTTTTTAGATTTATTAGAATAAGCTTTTCTGAAATGGATCAAACAGACTTAGAAAGCGTTCAATCCTAACCTAAGAGCGCAATCCCGCAATACTTTCTTTTAATAGAGCTATTTTGCTTTCAGCATCGGCTTTCTTTTTACGTTCGTTTTCAACGATTTCAGGCTTAGCATTTTGCACAAATCGCTCATTGTTAAGCTTTTTCATGACCAGTTTTAAAAAGCCTTCCAAATAAACGATTTCGTTTTCCATCTTTTTGATTTCTTCTTCTACATCAATCAAACCGCCCATCGGAACAGCGTACTCTGTGGTTCCAACCATAAAAGCCACTGCATCAACACTCATATCAGCTACTTTTTCAATTGTATCCAAATTGCAAAGCTTGGTGATAACGTCATCAAAATCAGCATTATGTTCACCGATAATTTGTAAACGAAGTGATTTTTTGTTAGGAATATTTTTTTCCAAACGAACCGTACGCACACCAGCAATGATTTCCTTCACTTTTTCAAAATCTACAATCAAATTTTCATCCACTGATTTCGCTTTCGGCATCAGTTGCACCATGATGCTTTCACCGTGCTGACGATCTTCCAACGCCTGCCAAAGCTCTTCGGTAATGAACGGCATAAACGGATGAAGCATTTTCAACAGGCTGTCAAAAAATCCGAGCGTCGCGTTGTATGTTCCACTGTCAATCGGCTGTTGATAAGCCGGTTTTATCATTTCCAAGTACCAAGATGAAAATTCGTCCCAGAAGAGTTTGTACACCGCCATCAGTGCTTCCGAGAGACGGTATTTTTCAAACAAATCTTCTACTTCAAGCAGTGTTTTAGACAGTTGAGCATCAAACCATTTTATCGCAATCTGATTTACCGCAGGGGTTTCTCGCTCTTCAGGAGCAACTTCCCAGCCTTTTACCAAGCGGAATGCATTCCATATTTTGTTATTGAAATTTCGCCCTTGCTCGCAAAGGCTATCATCATAAAGCAAATCATTTCCTGCAGGAGCAGTCAAAAGCATGCCCATTCGCACACCGTCAGCACCAAATTGCTTCATCAGCTCGATCGGATCGGGCGAATTTCCAAGTTGCTTGGACATTTTTCGACCAATTTTATCGCGAACAATTCCGGTAAAATAGACATTTTTGAAGCATTCTTCCTGCCGATACTCGTAACCCGACATAATCATCCGTGCCACCCAGAAAAATATAATGTCCGGACCGGTTACCAAATCGCTTGTGGGATAGTAATAGCGGATATCTTCGTTATTCGGATTGTTTATCCCGTCAAAAACTGAAATGGGCCACAACCACGAAGAAAACCACGTATCCAACGCATCTTCATCTTGTTTCAAATCATCGATTGACAAGGGATAATCCACCATTGACAAAGCCTTTTCGTACGCCTTTTCTTTGGTTTCAGCCACGACAAATCCTCCTTCAGGCAAGAAATACGCAGGAATGCGATGCCCCCACCAAAGCTGGCGGCTTATGTTCCAATCCTTAATGTTTTCCATCCAATGGCGATACGTATTTTTATATTTTTCGGGGAAAAACTTGATCGTATCATTTTCCACATTTTCCAGCGCAGGCTTTGCCAACTCACTCATTTTCAGGAACCACTGCATGGAAAGTTTCGGCTCGATGGGTACATCGGTACGTTCCGAATAGCCCACTTTATTGGTGTATGGTTCAATTTTCTCCAGCAACTCGGCTTCTTCCAAATCCTTTTCAATCTTCTTGCGCACCACGAAACGATCCATCCCGGCGTACATTGCACCGTGCTCATTAAATGTACCATCATCGTTAAAAACATCGATAGAAGGTAGGTTGTGCTTTTCACCCAGCATGTAGTCGTTTACATCGTGAGCCGGAGTAACTTTCAGGCACCCGGTTCCAAACTCCATGTCCACATATTCATCTTCAATTACCGGGATTACTCTATTTATTAACGGAACAATAACTTTTTTCCCCTTCAAATGTGCTGTTTTGGGATTGTCGGGATGAATACACATCGCTGTATCTCCCATAATCGTTTCCGGACGAGTAGTTGCAACCATCGCAAAGCCATCTTCTCCTTCCACGCGGTAGCGCAGGTAATACAATTTTCCGTGCACTTCTTTATGGTTCACCTCTTCGTCAGAAATAGCGGTAAGCGCTTTTGGGTCCCAGTTTATCATCCGAACTCCACGGTAAATCAAGCCTTTTTCGTACAAATCACAGAAAACCTTGATAACGCTTTTCGAACGAATTTCATCCATCGTGAAAGCCGTTCGTTCCCAGTCGCAAGAAGCACCAAGTTTTTTCAGCTGCTCCAAAATTATTCCGCCGTGTTCATGTGTCCATTCCCATGCGTATTTCAGGAATTCATCGCGAGAAAGATCCGATTTTTTAATCCCTTTTTCAGCCAATCGGGCAACCACTTTCGCTTCGGTGGCGATAGAAGCATGATCGGTACCGGGCACCCAGCAAGCATTTTTTCCCTGCATGCGCGCACGACGAACCAGCACGTCTTGAATGGTGTTATTGAGCATATGTCCCATGTGAAGCACACCGGTAACGTTTGGTGGAGGAATGACGATGGTGTAGGGTTCACGCTCATCAGGTGTGGAATGGAAAAGACCATTGTCCAACCAATATTGATACCATTTATCTTCAACCTCTGCTGGATTGTATTTGCTTGCAAGTTTCATTTTATTGTAGTAAACAAGTTTATAGTAAACAAGTTGACGAGAAAACGGCTTTCCGTTTAACGCTTACTGCTTACCGACCATATTTAAAGGTACAAAGATAATGAAAATGAATTTTTTATAGAAATTTAAATTCTAAAGAATAGCTTATTGAATAAAAAAGGAGTAAATTTGTAAAGAAAATTTCTCCTTATAAGGTAAGAAATCATGCAAGTTAAAACCAAAGGCATCATACTTAATCAGGTGAAATACTCAGACAGTAAGAGCATTGTGAGTATTTACACGAAGGAATTTGGGCGAATGTCCTATATGGTGCGTGGTGCGAACAAGAAAAAGTCTGTTTGTAGGTCAGCACTACTTCAACCGCTGTCGATTGTAGAAATAGATGTAAATCACAACCCGAAAAGGGAAATTCAGAGCATTCGGGATATGCGCGTGGCAGTGCCATTTCTGCAAGTCCCATATGACCCAATAAAGAACTGTCTGGCGCTTTTCATTACCGAAGTACTGCATAAAACATTGAAGCATTCAGAAAGCGACGAAAAACTGTACAACTTTATAGAAAATTCTGTTCGTGAGTTAGATAAATGCGAATCAGGTGTGGGAAATTTTCATCTTGTTTTTATGGCGGGATTGGCCAAGCAACTCGGATTTGCACCAAACACAAAAAGTGATAATGGATTCCGATATTTCGATATGATGAATGGTGTGTTTGTGGAAAATAGGCCTCAGCATACTCATTTTTTGGAAGACTCACATGCTGAAACATTCAAAAACATCATGAAACTAAACTATGAATGTTTGCACACACTTCCAATGAACCGTATTCAGCGAGCCCAAGTGCTGGAAAGTTTTGTGGAGTATTTTAAACTACATTTAGCTGATTTTCATTCGCTTAATTCCATAGAAGTATTGCACAAACTTTGGGAATAAGCACACAACATTTTATCTGTTTCTTTGTTAGTATTATACATTTACTAATCAACAAACACCCTGTATTTTATCAAAAAAGATGTAAATTAATTCCACACACCATGAAAACACTTCATTTTACTTCAAAACCGAAATTTATGAGATTTTTGGTAATCTTATTAGGATTATTTGTGGGTTATCAAGTTGTTCCAGCTGAAATAGCAATAAACTACTCTCTACAGCAGGACATGAAATTTATAATCTATACAGGAATTGTTACAGACAATAATTCAGAAGCATTACCACACGCAGTTCTTTCGGTAGAAAAAACAAACATTTCTACCGTAACCAACGCAGATGGTGAGTTTTCATTAAAAATTCCAATTTCTGAGATTAATAAAAACCTGATAATTTCATTTCTAGGACATGAAAGTATCCGCCTGCCAATATCCTCTCTGCAGCCAACAAAAAATAGAATTAAGCTTAAAGCACTTGCCTTCACTCTTCCAGAATTGGAAGTTTTGACGAAAGATCCTAACTTCATTATTCAAAAGATGCTGGACAACAAAAGCCAAAATTATAGTACGAAAGATAGGATTATGACAGCTTTTTATCGCGAAACTATAAAAAAGAGAAAAACAAACATATCTCTTTCTGAAGCAGTTGTGGAAGTGTATAAACGGGCTTACAACAGTAGTCTGCATGATATGGCTTCACTTTATAAATCTAGAAAAAGTACCGACTACAACCGACTGGACACACTGGTTTTCAAACTTATGGGTGGTCCGTTCAACAATATTTATCTGGATATCATGCGTTATCCTGAATTTATTTTTTCACCGAAAATTTTTGAAAATTATGAATTTAAGTTTGTTAAAACCGATCATATTAATGACCGGCTTATGTACGTGATTAATTTTCAACAACTTCGCCATGTCGTTGATCCCCTTTTTTATGGATTGCTATATATTGATGCCGAAAGCTATGCATTAGCGAGAGCTGAATTTGATATGGATTTAACGAACAATGCGGAAGCCACTCGACTCTTTGTGCGGAAAAAACCGTTCAACGCAAAAATTAACACCACCAAAGCACATTATATTATCGACTATCGATTAATAGACGATCTGTGGCACTATTCGTACAGCCGTATCGATTTAGGACTACGAATCAACTGGAAAAGGAAACTTTTTCACACCTACTACAATTCGAGTATTGAAATGGCCGCTACTGATTGGTCAGACAATGTGGACAGAAAGATATTCCGAAAGAAAGATAGCAGAATCAATCCAAAAGTGGTAATACATGACGAAGCTTCCGGTTTTGCTGATCCTGAATTTTGGGGTGAATTTAATATCATAGAACCTGATAAATCGATTGAAAACGCTATCAACAAAATACAGAGACAGCTAAGAAAACGTAAATAGAAATATATAAACTAAACTTTGCTATAGTTTTTAGCTTTGCCAAAACTTTTTTAATTGAAAACAAATTCTTATCATTCATTATGAAAAAAACAGTTGTAATTTATTGTAAAAACACTAAAGATTATCACTCTTTTCCGCTCGGAACATCCTTATTAGAAATCTACAAAGCGCTAAATATAAAACTTAAATATCAAGTTGTTGCAGCACGTGTTAATTATAAAGTAGAAAACCTTAACTTCCTAATTTACAAACCAAAAGACATTGAATTTATCGATACTGGTTGTTCGTCGGGTATGCGTGTTTATGTTCGTTCTCTTTCAATGGTACTTTCAAAGGCGGTTTCAGAACTTTTCCCACAATCAGTTCTCTGGATAGAGCACCCAATTTCGAAAGGATACTACTGCCAGATAGAAAACTTTGATCAACCGATAACGCCTGAAATAGTAGCCCAAATAAAATCGAAAATGGAAGAAATTATTTCCAGAGGTGAACCAATTATACTGGAAGAGAAGCGGACCGAACAAGTCAAAAAATTATTCCAGAACGGACGAAACAACACATCGAAAGATGCTCTATTCAACAGCCTAGGCGAACCCTATCTGCGCTACTACCGCATTGGAAATTTCATTGATTATTACACCAGTATCCTACTGCCTTCCACAGATTATTTGGATATTTTCGACCTTACACCCTACTATGATGGCATGCTTCTTCAAGTACCAAATCGGCAAAATCCGGTGGAGTTAGAAGAGACAATTCCGCAGCCGAAGATGTTTGAGATTTTCAAAGAATTTTTGAGTTGGAACAAAATCATGGATCTAAAGACAGTAGGTGAACTTAACAAAGCTTGCTTGAATAAACGAGCATTTAATCTCATAAAAATTGCAGAAGCACTTCATGAGAAAAAGGTAGCTTACATTGCTGATATGATTCATGACCGCCCTGATGTAAAAATTATTTTGGTTTCCGGACCGTCATCTTCGGGAAAAACTACATTCAGTAAGCGACTTTCCGTGCAATTGATGGTAAGTGGACTAAAACCGAAAATTATTTCATTGGACAATTATTTCGTAAACAGGGAAGATACGCCGCGCGATGAAAACGGTGAGTGGGATTTCGAATCGCTTTATGCGCTTGACCTTGATTTTTTCCACAAACAAATGGAGCAATTACTTGAAGGAAAAACTGTTGAACTCCCGTTCTTTAACTTTGAAAAGGGAACCCGATTCTTCAAAGGTGAAAAATTAAAATTGGAAAAAGATACCTTCCTGATTATTGAAGGCATCCACGCGTTGAATCCTGAACTGACAAAAGGAATTCCAGAACACACGCTATTCAAAGTCTATGTTTCAGCACTAACTACGATTGCCATAGACGAACACAACTGGATTCCAACAGCAGATACAAGACTTCTACGTCGAATTATTCGCGATTATCGTTATCGGGGGTACTCTGCACGAGACACCATCAGGCGTTGGCCCAGCGTGAGAAAAGGGGAAGATAAATGGATTTTCCCGTACCAGGAAAATGCAGATATCATGTTTAATTCTGCACTAATCTTTGAATTGGCAGTACTGAAAAGGCACGTCATACCCATTCTTGAACAAGTACCAAAATATTGCGATGAATATACTGAAACACATCGCTTACTGCGTTTTTTACGTTATTTCATCGCCATTCCGGATCGTGAAATTCCGCCCACTTCGTTATTACGTGAATTTGTGGGGGGCAGCAGTTTCAAATACTAATTCATTAAAGTGGAGCAGTAAATCAAATCTGCTTCACTTTTTTTCTCCCTGTTCAACTGAAAGCAGTCTGCCCGTCTCAGGACTAACAAATGCTCTGCTGTATTTATTCATCGTTTCTAAAGGAATTGGCATCAAAATACCAAGTTGAGGGATAGTTATTTCTTTTTGAAAAAACACTTTTTCGCCATCGTCTAAAATCACATCTGCCAACACCGGAATAATGGAAAAAACCTCTTCCTTCGCTTTTTTCTTTTTCTCATCAGCAACGGCTTTCACAGGTTCAAAACTGATGGAAATGTAATAGGGCGAACCACTTAAATCATCAGCAGGCACTAAGCCTTGAAACTCCGAAAATCTAAAAGCCACTTCATCTTTCACTGCTTTTGTCGGTGTATAAGTCATTTCTTGCGTCAACTCTTCTACTGTGGTGGTTCCCACAAATAACTTTGTAAGCACCTCTTCTTGCTGATTCATTTGCTCAATCATCGTTTTCATCGAAGCGCCGTCTGTCGGCACGTATTCCACATCACCGGCAAGTAAATCAGCGCGATTTTCACGTATGCTATAAATTTGCTTTGCAACGCCCTCAGCCATTTTCACTTCCGAACCGGCAAGCATATACTCCTCACTAAGCGGAAGCAGTTTTTGAGCAGATTGCTCTCCTCTATCTGCTTCTTTTCTAACAATTTTCTTCTCCTTATTAATCTGTATCGGATGCGTGTTAATACCACATAGTATTCCCTCCTCTGTAACCGTAATCAACGATGCGAGCGATCTCTTCTTCGGGATAATGGTAAAAGTACGCTCTTTGTCGGGCAAAATGCTGGGAATTACATCCAGACTTTTTAACCTGTAGTAGGTCCTTTTGGATGTGATTACATCGGAAGTAGCAAGATATCTTTCCGAATATTGGTAAAATTGTCCCGGCGTTTCAGTTATTTTTTCGACCGTTGCATGAACAACAAATTCTGTTTTCGGAAGTGAATAAATCAACGTCGGTTGTCCTTCTGTAACAGTTTGTGCTGTTAGCAAAAATGGAATTAACAATATGATGAAAAGAAATTGTTTCATAATTTCAGATTTTTTAAGTCCTAATAATCTTAAGAAAAAATTAAGCCTTCTTCCTTCTTTTATAGCTTTTTTTCTTCTTAACTTTATCGGCTTGTGATGCTATAATTTCACGGCACTGCTCTTCAGTCAATGCTTTCGCATCCATTTTCTTGGGGATTTTATAGTTGTTTTTTTCAAAAGAGATGTAGGGACCATACCGACCATTCAACACTTGAATTTCCTCGTTTTCACCGAAGGTATTTATTATTTTATTCTTATCGGCTTCACGTTTTGCTTCAATAATTTCGATAGCTCTTTCTGCGGTGATATCCAATGGGTCATCCGATTTTGGTATCGAATAAAACTTCCCATCGTGGCGCACATAAGGACCAAACCTACCAATCGCAACCGTCATCCCTTTTCCTTCGAAATCACCTATTTCTCGGGGCAGTTTAAAGAGTTCCAATGCCTCTTCCTGCGTAATGTTTTCAATGGATTGCGTTTTGCGAAGTGATGCAAACAGCGGCTTTTCTTCCTCGTCCGAAGTTCCAATTTGAGCTATGGGCCCATATCGACCAATTTTTACGGACAACTGCCTTCCTGATTTAGGGTCAACGCCCAATATACGCTCACCAACATGACGTTCTGAGTTTTTCAATGTTTCTTCAACAACCGGATGAAAACGCTTATAAAATGAATCTATAGATTGCGTCCATTTTACTTTTCCTTCAGCGATTTGGTCAAATTCCACCTCCACATTCGCCGTGAAGTTATAATCCATTATATTTGGGAAATATTCTATCAAAAAATCATTTACAACCAATCCTATATCTTCCGGGAACAATTTTCCTTTTTCGGCTCCGTAATTTTCGGATTTTTTAGAATCTGTAATTTTCCCGGATTTTAGTTTCAACTCATTAAAGTTTCGTTTTAGAGCCGGCCGATTGCCTTTTTCAACGTATTTCCTATTCTGAATGGTAGAAATGGTTGGTGCATAAGTAGATGGACGGCCTATACCAAGCTCTTCCAACTTACGCACCAGACTTGCCTCCGTATATCTGGGTGGACGTTGTGTGAAACGTTCTTGTGCCAAAATTTCTTTTGGTGCCAACGATTCACCTTTTTTCATCGTGGGAAGGATTCCACTTTTTTCAGTATTCTCATCATCAGTCGACTCTAAATAGACCTTTAAAAAACCATCAAACACAATAACTTCTCCGGATGCAACAAATTGATATTTACTTCCTGAAACGTTGATATAAATATTGGTTTTTTCCAATTTAGCATCTGCCATCTGAGAAGCGATAGTGCGTTTCCAAATCAGCTCATAAAGACGTTTTTCCCATGCTGTTCCACTCACAGAATGTGCGTTCATATACGTTGGGCGGATGGCTTCGTGCGCTTCTTGTGCTCCCTTAGACCTAGTGGTAAATTTCCGAATCTTCACATATTCCTCACCAGCCATGCTAATAATTTCATTTTTAGCAGTATTAATAGCTAAACCTGAAAGGTTAACCGAGTCAGTACGCATGTATGTGATTTTCCCGGATTCATAAAGTTGCTGAGCCACTCGCATTGTTTGCGACACAGAAAATCCGAGCTTACGCGATGCTTCTTGCTGAAGTGTGGAAGTGGTAAATGGCGGCGCCGGTGATTTTTTAGCCGGTTTTTTCTCAATGCTATCCACCAAAAATTGAGCATTTTTACACAATTCAAGGAATGCATATGCTTCTTCCTTTGTTTTAAAACGTTTGGAAAGCTCTGCCGGCAGTACTACCTGTGTACCATTAGCATCTTTGGATGTAAAAACAGCCGAAACTTTGTACGAACTTTCAGCTACAAAATTATTTATTTCTCGCTCTCTTTCCACAATCAACCGCACTGCAACTGACTGCACGCGCCCTGCCGATAACGAAGGGCGAACTTTACGCCAAAGAATTGGCGAGATTTCAAATCCAACAATCCGATCCAACACTCGTCGCGCCTGTTGCGCATCTACCAAGTTTTTGTCAATTTCACGTGGATTTTCAATAGCCCGAAGAATAGCATCCTTTGTAATCTCATGAAACACAATCCGTTTAGTGTTTTCTTTTTTTAGCTTTAATTCTTCCGCTAAATGCCATGCAATAGCCTCTCCTTCGCGGTCTTCATCCGAAGCTAACCATACTGTTTCAGCTGATTTTACCGCTTTTTTCAGTTCTGAAACAACTTTCTTTTTATCGGGCGAAACTTCGTATTGTGGTGCATAGTTATTGTCGAAATCAATGCCCAAACCTTTATCCGATAAATCACGGATATGCCCCATGCTCGACATCACTTCATATTCTTTCCCTAAAAATTTCTCGATGGTTTTGGCTTTCGCCGGCGACTCAACAATGACTAAATTTTTTGACATATTCTAAACTTGATTTTGAAATTGAGTGCAAAATAACAAAAACAAATAGGTATCAACCAAATTTCCAGCAAATTATTTTTGATTTTTAGGAAATTAAACCCCATTTGGGTGGATATTTTCGGTTGTTTGAAGTTTTCGAGTTATATCACACCTATGCAAAAAGCTGCAAAAGCACTCGCTTCTACACGTCAATTATTTCCACAACTTCATAACCTACACCATCTATAACTTCTATTATTTGTTGATTAGAAATGGAATTAGTCAGATTCAATTTAGCGGTTCTGCTTTCTAAATCAACCGAAGCTTCTACTCCATTAATTTTATTCAGAGCCTTTTCTACGCGCATTGCACAATGGCGACAGCTCATTCCTTTGATTATTACTGTTTTATTCATTTTTGTAGAGATTAAAATTTTGTTTTGGTAGTTGATGAAAATTAAAGCCGAACTTTTCGCAATCTCAACGCATTCATTACCACAGTTATAGAGCTTAAACTCATTGCCAGTGCCGCAAACATCGGATTAAGTTTCCAACCAAGCATGAAATAAAACACACCCGCTGCAATAGGAATACCGATTACATTGTAGAAAAATGCCCAAAATAAATTTTGCTTAATGTTTGTAATCGTTGATTTGCTCAATCGAATCCCCTTTACGACATCCAGCAAGTCATTTTTTATCAATACTACATCAGCCGCTTCGATGGCTACATCTGTACCTGAACCAATAGCAAAACCTAAATCAGAACGTGCCAACGCAGGTGCATCGTTGATGCCATCACCTACCATGGCTACAGTTCTGCCTTCGTTTTTAAGTTTTTGGATTACCTTGTCTTTATCTTGTGGAAGCACTTCAGCTATCACTTGGTCAAAACCAATTTCTTCTTGCACCGCACTTGCTGTCCGCTCATTGTCACCGGTAAGCAACACAGTGGTGTACCCCATCTCCTGCAATATTTCAATAGCTTCGTGACTCGTTTCTTTCATCGTATCTGCCACACCGATTACTCCCAGCACATTTTCATCATCAGAGACAAAAAGTGCTGTTTTCCCCTGTTGCATTAGCATAAACAAGAAATCTTCAACAGGTTCTACATCAATACTTTCTGCGATAAAAGATTTGTTTCCAACTTTATACAGCTCATCATTTATTACTCCCGAAATTCCTTTCCCCGGTACATTTTCAAAATTCTGAACAGTAGAAAGTTCTAAATTTTCTTCTTTTGCACGTGTAAGAATCGCTTTTGAAATGGGATGTTCTGAGTGTTTTTCAAGTGAAGCACAAACTCGAAGCATCTCCTTTTCATTCATGTAATGAAGACTTTCTATATCGGTCACTTTGGGATTTCCTTCGGTAATTGTTCCGGTTTTATCAAAAACAATGGTGTCTATTTTTCCGCCTATTTCAAGAGCTTCGGCTGATTTGAAGAGAATCCCATGCTCGGCTCCTCTGCCTGTTCCTACCATGATGGCAACGGGTGTGGCTAATCCTAACGCACAAGGACAGGAAATAATAAGCACGGCAATGCCGATGGATAATGCAAATTCGAAAGGATAACCTAAAATTAACCAAACAAGTGTTGCAACAACAGCAATACCGATGACAATCGGAACGAAAATTCGGCTGATTTTATCTGCCAAACGTGAAATCGGCGCTTTGGATGCAGTAGCTTCTTCGAGCAAAGCAATAATTTGAGAAAGAGTGGTGTCCTTCCCAACTTTTGTTGCACGAAACGTGAAAAATCCTGTTTTATTGATACTTGCAGAAATTACTGTATCCCCTTTCTGCTTAAAAACCGGAATGCTTTCTCCGGTAATCACAGACTCATCGAGTGAGCTAAAACCTTCGTCAACCACGCCATCTACCGGAACTTTCTGCCCGGGACGTATGCTGATTAAATCACCCAAACGGACTTCTTCCACCGAAATTTCCATCTCTTCTCCATTGCGAATGACATTAGCCGTTTGTGGTGCAGAATTAATTAGTTTAGTCAACGCATCCGAAGTTTGCCGTTTTGAACGGGCTTCAAAATATTTTCCCAATGTAATGAGTGTCAAAATCATAGCTCCCGACTCAAAGAACAGGTCGTGCATATACTGATGTGTGATATCTGCTTCTCCATGCCCCAAACCGTACGAAATTCGATAAATAGCAAAAATCCCATAAATCAAAGCTGATGCAGAACCAATGGCTACCAGAGAATCCATCGTAGGTGATAGGTGCCTTAATGCTTTGAATCCATTCGTGAAAAATTTGTTGTTAACAAAATAAATGGGTAGAGCAAGTAAAAACTGAGTGAAAGCAAATACAAGAGCGTTCCTTTCTCCCATAAAAAATTCAGGAACGGGAAACCCGAGCATCGGTCCCATAGCCACATAAAGCAAAGGAATAAGGAAGGCAAAGGAAATCAAGACTCTTTTCTTGAACTCTGCCTGCTCTTTAACAACATGATTTATCCCAAAATATACGTCAAACGCTTTTACGGGCGTTTTCAAAAAAGCGTCATATCCGGCATCTTGCACCGATTCTATAATTTTTTCGGTTGAAAGGGCTTTTTCTTCAAATTCTACAGACATGCTGTTTGTCAAGAGATTGACATTCACATCATGCACTCCATCAAGTTTTCTCACGCTTTTTTCTACATGCGCCACGCATGCAGAACAAGTCATACCCGCTATTTCGAATTTTTCTATTTTCATTCTATTTTCCTAAGTAAATAAAAAACAAGTTTTTATTGAGTTTAGTTCAATAAAAAATTTTCATATTACATAATTATCGTTAATCAGAAAAAATAATGCCCGAAAGTTTCGACTTTTCGGGCATTACATTTATATTGAATGCGGCGTGAGTTACTTTATAATTTCCAAGAGTTCTACATCAAAAATCAGCGTTGAAAACGGGGGAATTTGGGGATTATGCTCGTTAGCACCGTATGCCAAATCTTGTGGAATATAAAAGCGATATTTTGACCCCACAGGCATCAATTGAAGCCCTTCTGTCCATCCCGGAATTACTTGATTTACGAAAAATTCTGTCGGTTCTCCGCGTTCAATGGAGCTATCAAAAACGGAATCATTGAGTAATTTTCCTTCATAATGAACTTTTACTTGATCCTCTGCAGTTGGTTTTGCACCAGCTCCTTGTTTAATAACTTCATACTGAAGACCACTCTCAGTTGTTGTAATTCCTTCTTTTTTAGCGTTTTCAGCTAAAAATTTATCTCCGGCTTCTTTGTTAGCACCGTATTTTTCCATCATACGAACTTCGTGACGCTCGGTCATCACCTTCTGTACATACTCCTGCGCTTGTTCCGGAGTCATATTCGTTTTCTCTCCTTTAATAGCATTTATCAAACCTTGTCTAACCAATGAATATTTAACCTTTAATGTCGAATCACCCAATAATCCGACTGTTTTCTGCTGATTTAACCAGCCACCGAACTGCCCACCAACTTCTGCAAATTGTGGATTTTCATCAGGTTTCCCGGCTAATCCATTTTTAAGACCCGCGATAAATTTTTGTGTTTTGTAATCCACAGAATCACTGTCTTGTGCAAACATCATTTTCATATCGTTCCCATTTGCCAATCCGAAAGCATAATTTAAGCTGTCTGTTTCTGTTTTCAGCTGTGGAAGCTTGGTAGACGTACTATTACAAGCTGCTAACGCAAAAATAAGCGTTACAACTGCTGCTAAAAATATATTTTGTTTTTTCATTTTCATCTTTTTTATAACTATAACAATTTAATTTAGTCTATTTCACATTCGCACTATCAGGCAACGCTGCTTGTTCTATAGAATCATTTTTCAGTTCATCTTCTTCAGCCGGTGCCGATGGCATATTCATCTCCTGACGTTTTTGCATTGTAGTTTGAAGATACATTTGAGCCTCTTCACCAGTCATACCTTCGTTAAAACTTTTTAGACCGTTTACCAATCCCTGAATAACTAAAGCTTCATTAAAAACTAGTGTTGAATCAAACATTAACCCTGTTTTTTTCTGCTGTTTCAGCATTCCGCCCACCTGTTTTCCATAGTTGAAAAGTTCATCTTTATTACTACTTTTGAATGCTTTGTCTGCAGCTTTCAAAAGCTTTGATAAATTTTCGGTGGTAGAGTCATTCTGAAAATAGGATGCTTTAATCCCCTCACCATTGATAATCCCCAATGCGTAATTAAGGCTATCTTCTTGATTTTTAAGTTTTACCTCTTTTGCACTCGTGCCACCGCTGCATGATGCAAATATCATAATCGTAGCAAAAAGTGCTAATAATAGAAAATGTTGTTTTTTCATTTTAAAATTTTTATTTGTTGTTTTTTATCATTCCGATTTCACTTCTTCTAAAGTGGATTTCGGCTCTTCCTGCTTTATGATTTCAATCAGTTCTACCTCAAATATTAACGGTGAGAACGGTGGGATATTCGCTTGTGGAATTCCTTGTTCACCATAAGCTAGGTTGTATGGAATGAAAAATTTGTATTTTGAGCCAACAGTCATCAACTGAACACCCTCCGACCATCCGGGAATCACTTGATTTAATCCAAATTCAACAGGTTCACCACGTTCAACAGAACTATCAAAAACATTTCCATCAATTGTTTTTCCGATATAATGTACTTTTACTCTATCTGAGGCAATCGGTTTTTTACCATTCGCAGATGATATTATTTCGTATTGAAGTCCGCTTGAGGTAACCTGTATTCCTGATTTCAACTTGTTTTCTGCTAAAAATTTTTCTCCTTTTGCCTTATGGGCTTCGTTTTCAATTTTCTGAGCCTTTGTCAAATAATCACGCAAAAAAGTTTGAGCCTCTTCACTGTTAAGCAGCGTGAGATCACCTTTCATTGCTTGCGTAAAGCCTTTGATTACCAAATCAATATTTGATCTCCCTCCGGGAATATTTTTAAGGTCATTGGCAAATCCGGATCCTACATTTATGCCGAGTGCATAGCTCATTGAATCAACATCGTTCGCCAAGATATTCACAGGTACTTCAGTTGTAGTTTTCTTTGCCAGGGCACAGCTTGTTAATAGAATAGTAATAAACGATGCCAAAATGATCTTTTTCATATCCAATTTATTTTTCAATACCCAGTAATTCAACCTCAAACATTAATGTTGTATGCGGTCCAATAAGCTGACCCGCCCCTTGTGCTCCGTAAGCCAAGTCAGAAGGAATAAAGAGTTTCCATTTTGAACCGACGGACATTAATTGAAGCGCTTCCACCCATCCAGAAATCACCTGTGTAACTCCAAATACAGCAGGCTGCCCGCGCTGAACAGAACTGTCAAATACTGTTCCGTCAATCAGAGTCCCATGATAGTGAACTTTTACGGTATTGCTTGCCTTTGGAACGGGCCCATTGCCTTCCTTCAAAATTTCGTATTGTAAACCGCTCTTTAGCGTTACAACTTCAGGGCGTTTGCCGTTAGCTTCCAGAAAAGCTTTACCTTCCTTTATGTTTTTTTCAGAAGTACAAGCTTGCAATTCTTCGAAATATTTATTTAACACTTCTTGGGCTTCTTGATAGGAAATCTTTGGCTTCTTTTTGTTTAACACATCTTGAATGCCCGCAGTCAACTCAGCTACATTTAGATTAGCAACCCCACTTCCTAAAAGGTTATTTCCTAAACTTAACCCTAACGCATAACTAATTTTGTCCATTCTTAGTTATTTTTAAAATTAAGTGCAAAGATAGGTTAAAAAATCAAATAAACAGTAGTTAGTTAATTAAAATTATCTTGCAGAGACTACAATTGGCATTTTTTCGATTTTTTTAACACCTGAATCCGCATTAATCAATTCAACATAAAGCACATAAATACCTGGATTAACATTTATTCCACGATCTGTCTTTCCATCCCAAATTAAAAAGCCTTCAGCTCCCAAAATTTGATTAGAAGTCAGCTGAGTAACTTTAACTCCCACTGCATTAAAAATCATAATGTTGGCGGTATATCCTACCGCTTCGGTTTTATAGCGGATAAAGCAAACATCTTCTTGTCCGTCATTATCGGGTGTAAATGCTTCAGGATCAGGATAAAACCACTTTTCATCATCCGGCGATGTGGTTGGCGCCATTTCTCTAAACTGGGAATTTCTATACCCCGGTGTTCCATAATTCACATCTGTAGAAGCAGAATGCCATGTATCCGGATTTTGAGAATCCATTTCAGGGTTAATCCTTTCCAACGAAACGCCTTTCGAACTGCGAATAAGCGTATGATGCCACTTCGGGCTGTAAGTAACTTCATCAAGAATCGTTGAATCAGGTTCATAAACCAATAGCAGGCTTCCACCGTCATTAGGTAGTGAATGAAATTTTTCTACAAATGCGATATTAGCTGTATCAGGCACTTCATAAACAATTCGAAGTGTATCCGGATCTTTGGCAATAGCAAGGTGTTGTTGGGGCAGCAATATCGTGTTTTGCGGAAAATAACAGGGTGTATTGAAGGAGTGGTCCTTTTTTCGGGTGGTAAAAAACACCCGTGATAAATCTAAAACCTTGGAAGAATTATTGCAGACTTCAAAGTATTCAGGTACATCCGGAAAAGGGTCAAACATAATTTCATTAATTACCAAATCCCCGGGCATTACATCTTCAAGAATTCCTATTTTTTGTTCTGTGTTTTCCAATGGATTTCCTGCTAAATCTTTTACATTATTTGCCTGAACAGTGTATATTACGCCATTCTCAAAATTTTGAGAAAAAGTAAGTGTAACAACCGTATTGCCTGCAGATAGCTGAACTGAAGAAGGTGCTCCTATTCCATTATCAACTATAAAATCTGCATCGGATAAATCAACTTCTTCCGAAAAAGTTAACACCATCTGATTGGATTCTACCAAACGTAAATCAAGCCAAACGGGTGGTGTAACATCTAATAATCTATCACCACGTACTGAGATATTATCAAAAATGTAATTTTTATTATTCGATTTAGTACTTTGAGCTAATACCCCAAAATACTTGCTTCCTTGTATATCGTTATCAACTACACTTACTCCTTCTTGTATCCAATCCGCATCATTAAAAGCAGAATTGGTTGATTCCCGTTTCCTGAATAGTGAAAACTCACCGTCTTTTGTACGCGTTACCCGAATACTCACAATAACCGGCTTGGTATCAATGGATTTATCAACACCGTCAATAATTTTCACTCGCTTACTTCCACGTTGTTTATAGAGAGATATTTCATCTGCTGTATTTCCTATTTGTACATAGTAACCATTCACATCCCCTGAAATATCTAGTCGGTCTGAGATGATGTAAACCATGCTGTAATTATTAGCTGAAGTTGTATTGTTAATTTTCACCCAAAACTCCCATGTCGCATCATCGAAAACTTCAGATCGAGTTGAAAGATATGACCTTGAAACCTCCTTTGGCGCATTAAGTTGCAATTGTTTTTCAGCATTTACTATAAAATTATCCGTTATTCCGCTCCAAGTCGGATTATTTGTAAAATCTCCATCTGAAAAATCATCACTCCATTCTATTGAATTTTGAGAAAAAACCAATAACGGAAATAAAACTATTACTAAAATCAGCGTTTTTTTCATAATTTGTTCAGCTAATACGATTAAAAGGATTAATTTTGCAAAAAATAAAAGAATAAAATATTTATGCACAAATATAGTTATTTTTTTATGATAAAAAGGTATTAAAATATAAAGTTAACTGTATCTTAATTTTATTGGATCCGAAAAAACAATTGTAAAAAAATATGAAAGTAGCAATCGTAGGTGCAAGTGGCGCCGTAGGACAAGAGTTTTTGAAAGTGTTGACAGAACGTAATTTCCCACTGACCGAGTTAGTTTTATTCGGCTCATTTCGTAGTGCCGGTAAAGAATACGAATTTAAGGGAAATAAACTGGTGGTTAAAGAATTAGTCCACGGAGATGACTTCAAGGGATTTAACATAGTATTTACTGCAGCCGGAGCAAGTATTTCCAAAGAATTTGAAAAAGATATTACTAAGTATGGTGCGGTAATGATTGATAATTCAAGCGCTTTCCGCTACGACGATGATGTGCCTCTCGTGGTTCCCGAAGTAAATGCTGAAGACGCCAAAAATCGTCCTCGAAATGTGATTGCCAATCCAAATTGTACTACAACCATTATGGTTGTTCCGTTGAAAGTGATTGATAACATTTCACCCATCAAGCGTATTCATGTTGCATCCTATCAAGCAGCAAGCGGAGCAGGAGCAGCGGGCATGGATGAGCTCGATATGCAGTATAAACAAATTACCAAAGGTGAAGAGCCAACGGTAAATAAATTTGCTTACCAACTGGCTTACAACGTAATACCCCATATTGATGTGTTTACCGACAACGATTACACCAAAGAAGAGATGAAAATGTATTGGGAAACTCGTAAAATCATGCATTCGGACGTGGCAGTAAGTGCTACATGCGTACGCGTACCTACACTTCGTGCCCATTCCGAAAGCATTTGGGTAGAAACCGAACGACCCGTTAGTGCCGAAGAAGCCCGCGAAGCTTTCGCAAAAGCAGAAGGCATAGTTTTAATGGACAATCCAGCTGAAAATATTTATCCGATGCCACTTTTTCTTTCAGGGAAAGATTCCGTGTACATAGGACGAGTTCGAAAAGATTTAGCTAATCCTAATGGTTTGACTTTTTGGTGTGTAAGTGATCAAATTAAAAAAGGTGCAGCACTGAATGCTGTACAAATTGCCGAATATTTGATTAAAGAAAATGATATTTAATCTGTTTTTCACGATAAATTTACAAAAGGCACAAGTTGAAAATTTGCTTGTGTCTTTTGTTTTTAAAAATTTTGTATTTTTGTTGAACATTTAATAACTAGTAATTTTTTATGGATGCAAATATTTGGCAACATTTAATCGGATATACAGCAATGACGCTTTTAGTCGTTTCATTCATTCCGAAAAAAATCAAAGTAGTACGTACCATTAACTTAATTGCATGTATGTTTTTTGTAGCTTACGGAGTTTTATTAGGCTGGGCTTGGCCCATTATTATTTCTAATTTAGCGGTTTGCGGAGTGCAAATCTATCACCTATTTTTTGTGAAAGAAAAAATGGTTGTTGATACTGCTGAAAAGAAATAATTGTGAAAACATACCTAAGTAATTCTTAAAATCCATTAACTCATTTATGGTCAAAACTCTAAAACTTTGTAACTTTGCAAAACAAATAAGCAATTCATGGATTTCAAATACGACATAATAGTGATTGGTGCCGGACACGCAGGCTGTGAAGCTGCCGTAACTTCGGCTAATTTAGGTTCTAAAACGCTACTTATCACTATGGACATGAATAAGATAGCTCAAATGAGCTGTAATCCTGCCATTGGCGGAATAGCTAAAGGTCAGATTGTCAGAGAGATAGATGCGATGGGTGGACAAATGGGAATTGTTGCGGATAAAACTACCATCCAATTTCGGATGCTCAACCGCTCCAAAGGTCCTGCAATGTGGAGTCCCCGTTCACAAAACGATCGCCGTAAATTCATCGAAGAGTGGACAGATATCATTGCAAATACAGATAATTTATATATGTGGCAAGATACTGTAACACAGTTTATTTTTGAAAAAAACACGGTCGTAGGCGTTAAAACAACGCTTGGTGTGGAAATACGTGCCAAAGCAGTTATACTTACGGCAGGTACCTTCCTTTCAGGATTGATGCACGTCGGGGAAAAACAGATAAAGGGCGGAAGAGTTTCAGAACCGGCTTCTTATGGAATTACCGAACAACTGAAGGAAATCGGTTTTACCACTGACCGAATGAAAACAGGTACTCCGATGCGTTTGGACGAACGTACCATTGATTTTTCAAAACTTATTGAACAACCCGGAGATATAGATTTTCATAAATTTTCCTACTTAAAGGAGATAAATCGAGAACTTCCGCAAAGAAGTTGCTGGATAACTTACACGAATGAAACTACCCACGAAATTTTGAACCGTGGCCTTGAGTTTTCACCCCTATATAACGGACAAATTCAAAGCATAGGACCGCGATATTGCCCCAGTATCGAAACAAAAATTGTAACTTTTGCTGACAAAAACTCACATCAGATTTTTTTGGAACCGGAAGGCGTAAACTCTACCGAGTGGTACATCAACGGATTTTCATCTTCCCTCCCACTCCAAACCCAAATTGATGCGGTGCACACGGTACTCGGTTTAGAAAATGTACAGCTTTTTCGTCCCGGATATGCTATTGAATACGATTTTTTTGACCCGACACAACTGAAACATACCTTAGAAACCAAACGAATAAAAAACCTTTTCTTCGCCGGACAAGTAAACGGCACAACAGGCTACGAAGAAGCTAGTGGACAGGGGTTAATTGCAGGAATTAACGCACATATCAATATTCACGGCGGAAATGAATTTACACTTTACAGAAATGAAGCGTACATCGGTGTACTAATCGATGATTTGGTTACCAAAGGTGTAGATGAACCGTACCGTATGTTTACTTCTCGGGCAGAATATCGGATTTTGCTTCGTCAGGACAATGCAGATGAACGGCTAACCGAAAAAGCGTATAAAATCGGGCTGGCTGATAGAAATCGTTTTGAACAATATAAAAATAAAAAAATAGGAATAGATACGCTAATAGAATTTTTGAAAACCACATCAATTAAACCCAAAGATATTAATGCATTCCTTTCTTCTAAAAATTCTTCGGAATTATCACAGGGATGCAAGTTGTCTGATTTGGTTCTTCGCCCACAAGTAAACATAAAAGAATTAGCAGAAGCAGTCCCTACACTCAAACAAAAAATAGAAAAATATTTTGAATTCAAAGAAGAAATTATAGAAGGTGCTGAAATTGTCTTGAAATATTCCGGTTATATTGAACGAGAAAAAATGATAGCTGATAAACTTCATCGATTGGAAAACATTCTAATCAAAGACAAGCTGGATTATGAAAACATCCAATCACTTTCTACCGAAGCTCGCGAAAAGTTAAAAAAAATCAATCCTAAAACCATTGGACAAGCAAGCCGAATTCCAGGTATTTCTCCAAGTGATGTAAATATACTGTTGGTAATGATGGGTAGATAAGTGTCCTTCTAAAATCCACAAAAAAGGACTTTAACAATAAAAAGTTTTTAATCTACATTAATTGTTCCACGTGGAACAAAATTTAAAAATCATTTTCTTAAACATGGATTTTTATGAGACCATCCTTAAAAGAACAAATAGACTTACTTCCTGAAACTCCGGGAGTATATCAATATTTTAACAATAAGGATGAAATCATTTATATCGGAAAAGCAAAAAATTTACGAAAAAGGGTAAACTCCTACTTTACAAAAACACATCAAACAGCTAAACTCCGAGTGTTGGTTAAAAACATTGCCTATCTCAGATATATTGTTGTTGAAACATCAGAAGATGCGCTTTTATTGGAAAACAACTTAATAAAAGAATACCAGCCACGATACAATGCAATGCTAAAGGACGGTAAAACTTATCCAAGTATTTGCATCACAAAGGAAGAATTTCCGAGAGTATTTAAGACAAGAAATATCAATAAAAAAACTGGAGAGTATTATGGTCCTTATAGCTCAGTATGGACTATTAACGCTATTCTTGACATCATGCACCAATTGTACAAAGTGAGAACCTGCACCCTTGCTTTAAGCGAAGAAAAAATATCAGAGGGTAAATTTAAACGTTGTCTACAATATCACATTAAAAGATGCAATGCACCTTGTGAAGGTTTGGAAAGCAAGGAAGATTACAATCGTGACATTGATGAAATAAGACAAATTATTAAAGGAGATGCAAATGAAATAAGTAAATTACTTTTTGAAAAAATGAAAAAATTAGCTTCAGAATATCGCTTTGAAGAAGCCAACGAAGTAAAACAAAAGTACGAACAGATTGAAAACTTCAAGGCAAAATCAATTGTGGCTAATTCAGTAGTAGAAAATACCGATGTTTTTGGCTATGAAGAAGATGAAAATTCAGCCTATGTAAATATTCTACGTGTTTTAAAAGGTTCAATAATTCAAGGGTACACTATTGAATATCGGAAGAAATTGGATGAAACAAAAGAAGATATTTTAGCAACGGCTATTATTGAATTACGCAAAAAACTGGAAAGCAATTCCAAAGAAATCATTCTCCCCTTTCCCATTGATTTTGAACTTTCAAATGTAAAATTCACTATTCCACAACGTGGAGACCGTAGAAAATTACTTGAACTGTCCGAACAAAATGTAAAACAGTTCAAACTTGAAAAACTTAAACGTTCCGAAAAACTCAATCCAGATCAAAAAGCAATTCGGCTTCTAAAGCAAATTCAAAAGAAACTTCAACTCGAAAAAATCCCCATGACAATTGAAGCTTTCGATAACTCGAATATTTCAGGAAGTAGTGCGGTAGCTGCTTGTGTTGTTTTCAAAAAAGGCAAACCATCTAAAAAGGATTACCGTAAATACATCATCAAATCTGTTGACGGTCCGGATGACTATGCATCCATGCAGGAAGTTGTACGCAGAAGATACAGCCGAATGATAGAAGAAAACACAGCACTTCCCGATTTAATTATTGCAGATGGCGGAATTGGGCAAATGGAAATTATTCGAAAAGTAGTGGAAGATGAATTGAATTTATCCATCCCAATTGCAGGACTTGCGAAAGATAACAGACACAAGACTCGAGAATTGCTTTTCGGGTTTCCACCAAAAATTATCGGGATGAAACCTAATGAAGCATTATTCAAATTACTTGCTTTTATCCAAGAAGAAGTTCACCGATTTGCCATAAAATTTCACCGAGAAAGAAGAAGTAAAAAACAAACTGCATCGGAACTTGATAATATTAAAGGAATCGGAGAAAAAACTAAATATAAACTAATTAGACATTTTAAGAGCGTAAAACGAATTAAAACGGCTAAATTTTCAGACATTGAAGAAACAATCGGAACTCACAGAGCATCAATTATTTATAACCATTTCAACTCAAACTTAAGGTCATGAGAATAAGATATTTTCAACTTTATCGGGAATGGTACTGAAATATTAGCTCTAAAACGGATCAAAATGACATCATTAACACAATACAAATTATTTATATAAATTATTTTTGCTAAACAATAACAATTTAAAATAGGAAATAATTAATTTTTTAACTTCTGTCTCCTATCATTTTTATAAAATATGCTGACAATTCTAACCATACGAAATCTTCATACTATTAAATTTACGGCAAAACAATTCATTACATACTTAAAAAATAATCCCGAAAAAGTGTATTGTTTTTACGGGAAAATGGGCGCCGGAAAAACCACTTTTATAAGAGCTATTTGTGAAGAAATGGGCGTGAAAGAAACAGTAAACAGCCCAACCTTTTCCATCGTGAATGAATACGAAACCAAAGAAGGTAATATAATCTACCATTTTGATTTTTTTAGGATATCTGATATTCAAGAAGCACTTGATTTAGGTGCAGAAGAATATTTATACAGTGGGAATTATTGCTTCATCGAATGGGCTGAAAATATTTCCCCTATCCTACCCAAAGATGCTGTAAGTGTAGAAATTGAAGAAGTGGAAAACAGTGTGAGAATGATAACGATAGAAAACCCCTAATTGCTACAAGTATGAATTTTTCTAAAAATGGATACTTTTTCAATGTAGAATCAAAGTAATGGAACTAAAATAAGAGAAAAATGAAGAGAAAATCGAAGAAAAAGAAAAATATAATCATTGACGTTCTAAAACAAGCACGTAAAGAAAGCCGAGAAGCTGAAATAAAAGCCCACGGTAAACTAATTAACCGCACAAAGGTACAAGCTTCACGAAAGGCTTATAAACGCAATAAGCAGGTGGATATAGATGAATTTGACTAGGGAATAACGACATTATCAATTATCTCAAACAATTCATCTTTAGTTGTAGCACGAAGCATAGCAATACGAGTTCCCCTGAAATTCGGAATACCTTTGAAGGTTGGACTTGCCGCTAAGTGACGGCGCGAATGAAGAATACCGCGTCGCTCATCAAGCCAATCAATCGAATTAAGAACCTGCTTCTTCAGAATCGCTTTTTGCTCATCAAAACTTAACGGTTCCATCATTTCTCCATGTTTTAAATAATGCTTTATCTCAGCAAAGATCCACGGTCTTCCAATACTTCCACGCCCAATCATCACCGCATCAACACCATATTTATCAAAACACTCCACGGCACGTTCAGCAGTCGTTACATCACCGTTACCGACAATCGGAATTTTCATTCGTGGATTATTTTTAACTTCGCCAATCAATGTCCAATCCGCTTCTCCCTTGTACATTTGCGAACGAGTACGACCGTGAATGGTTAGCGCTTGTGCTCCACAATCTTGAATTTTTTCTGCCAAATCAACAATTATTTTGCTGTTTTCATCCCATCCAAGACGCGTTTTTACCGTTACCGGTTTATTTACAGCTTTGACCACAGCTGTGATTATTTCCAACATTTTTGGAACATTTTGCAACAAACCGGCACCCGCTCCTTTTCTTGCCACACGCTTTACCGGACAACCGAAATTCAAATCAATAATATCGGGATTAGCTTCTTCTGTTATTTTGGCAGCTTCTGCCATTGAATCCGGCTCACGACCGTAAAGCTGAATAGCAACCGGTCGCTCTTCATCATGAAGCGTTAGTTTTTGCTCAGTACGTTTCACATTGCGAATAAGCGCATCAGCTGAAACAAATTCGGTATAAACCATATCTGCTCCAAAACTCTTGCATAACAAACGAAAAGCGGGATCTGTTACATCTTCCATCGGTGCAAGAAAAAGCGGTTTTTTAGGAAATTCTATATCGGCAATTTTCATATTTTGCAAAAATATAAAAAAATTCTGATTTTCGATTGATAAACAATGATTTGACTATTAGTGATTTTCTGAAATAAACTGTATCTTTGTGCAAAGTTTAGAAAAAATGAATACAAATTTTTCACGAAAAGATATAGAAATAATGGCTCCGGCAGGTTCTTGGGAAAGCTTGGCTGCAGCAATTAATGCCGGTGCAAATTCAGTTTATTTTGGTATCGAAAAACTAAATATGCGAAGCAGATCAAGTAGTAATTTCACTACAGACGATCTTCGAAAAATAGTGGCTATTTGCAAAGAAAATAACGTAAACAGCTATCTTACAGTCAATACAATTATCTACGACAACGATATCACACTGATGCGAGAAATTATCGATACCGCTAAAGAAGTGGGCGTTACAGCAATAATTGCGTCTGATGTTGCAGCAATGACATATGCATCGAATATTGGCGTGGAAGTGCATCTTTCCGTGCAAACAAACATCACGAATGTAGAAGCGCTGAAATTTTATGCACAATTTGCTGATGTTGTAGTTCTTGCACGTGAATTAAATTTGAAGCAAGTATCTGAAATTCATAAAGCTATTGTAAAAGAACAAATTAAAGGTAAAAAGGGTGAGTTAATCCGTATTGAAATGTTTTGCCACGGGGCGCTATGCATGGCGGTTTCGGGAAAATGCTATTTAAGCCTTCACGAGAAAAACCTTTCTGCCAATCGGGGGGAATGTAATCAGATTTGCCGTCGCGGATATATTGTGAAAGATAAAGACAGTGAAGTGGAATTAGAAATTGATAATGAATATATTATGTCGCCAAAAGACTTGAAAACCATCGGATTTTTAGATCAAATGCTTGAAGCCGGTGTACGAGTTTTCAAGATTGAAGGACGTGCCCGTGGACCTGAATATGTGAAAACAGTTGTGGAATGTTACAGCGAAGCGGTAAATGCTGTTCTTAATAATGAATTTACCGAAGAAAAAATAGAAAATTGGAATAAGCGTCTTGCAAAAGTGTTTAACCGTGGATTTTGGAACGGTTATTATCTCGGCCAACGATTGGGTGAATGGTCTAGAAATTACGGTTCGGAAGCGACACACCGCAAAATTTATATAGGAAAAGTAACCAATTATTTTGGAAAAATTGGCGTAGCTGAAATTCTGCTTGAAGCTCAAAACCTAAAAGTGGGCGATGAAATCCTGATTACCGGTGAAACTACCGGTGTTTATGAAGATATTGCAGAAGAAATACGACTCGAATTTAAACCTGTTCAAGAAGTAAAAAAAGGAGATTTATTCTCTCTGAAAACTAAAGAGTTAGTAAGAAGAAATGATAAATTATACAAGATTGTAAAAGCAAGTGAATTAAAAAATAAACAGTAAAATTATGTTCAAAAAATTAGTAGCCATTGAGCCCGTTAGTTTAATTCCATCAGCAGAAAAAGAATTAAAAAAATTTGCAAAAGAAGTAATTATGTACGATAATATTCCTGAAAATGATGACGAAATCGTGCAAAGAATCGGCAATGCAGACGCTGTTTTGTTAAGCTACACAACTGATTTAAGGAAGAACGCCATTGAAAAATGCCCAAATATAAAGTACATAGGAATGTGTAATTCGCTTTATTCTCCAGAAAGTGCCAACGTGGATATTTTGTATGCTCAATCCAGGGGAATTACAGTTACCGGAATTAGAGATTATGGTGATGAAGGCGTTGTAGAATATGTTGTTAGCGAATTAGTTCGTTGCCTGCATGGTTTTGGAAATAATCCTGACGGATCACCTGCAACTCCTTGGAACGGTGTGGTGGAAGAAATTACAGGGTTAAAATGCGGAATTATCGGACTTGGAAAATCGGGTGGAATGATTGCAGATGCCATGAAATTTTTTGGTGCCGAAGTAAGTTATTTTTCACGTACACGCAAGCCTAAACAAGAAGAAAAAGGATATAAGTTTTTGGATTTAAATAACTTATTATCTCAAAATGAAGTAGTTTTTTGTTGCTTAAATAAAAACACGGTTTTACTTTACGACGAACAATTCCAACATTTTGGTAACAAAAAAATCATTTTTAACACTGGATTATCTCCGGCTTGGGATGAAATACCATTTAGAAAATGGCTTGAAAATGAAAATCGTTGTTACTGCGACACACTTGACGCTTTGGGTAGCAAAGATTTGCTGAATCATCCAAATGTGCGCTGTATGAACGTATCAACAGGGAGAACACGGCAGGCATTCGATAGATTAAGCGAGAAAGTTTTGAACAATATCAAGAATTATTTAACTCATTAAAAAACTATTGGAGAAACTATATTCTGCAAAACCCGAATGATGCTCCAACCAGCTATTTCGGCTGTTTTGCTATACACGTCAATTACTGCATTTACCTGATCATTTTTTATTTCAATTCGGTGGTCATCGCCTATAAAATTAGGTATTGAATTAATTGAAACCGCCATATTTTCAGGTAAAACAGATGCTAACGATGCACAAACGGATACATTGACTTTTGTTGGGAAAAAAGAAATTGCTTCTTTCGCATTTCCTTTGAAAACTTCCCTACTCTCTTGATGTAATTTTTCATCATATACCGGTGAATCTTTCAATGAGTTCGGACCTTTTTCCGTTCTGAAAGTTACCGTTGGATTTCCACCCATCAATGTTACTGTCTGCAACACATCTAATCCTCCAATCGCTCCCGAAGCAAAGTATATTTTAGCATTATTTTCACGCGCAGAATCAATAGCTTCTTTATAAAAATTCTCATCGGCAAAAACTCCGATGGAAAGTGTAACAATTGAAACTCCATTGCTTAATGCAGGAATTGTTAAATCGCGCATTGCTTGAATGGAAGCCGTTTCAACGATAATTTCTGGTTTATGGTAAATCATCTCGTCTATACTTTCAAAAACTAAACAATCATCGTCATTTTTTACGTCATTCACCTTTTCTGCTAATCGCTTTGCACTTTTTTCTGTTCTTGAAAACACACCAATCAACTGATAATCATTAAGTAAACCATTAATATACCCGTTTACAACAATTTCACCTAATTTTCCACAGCCAACAATAGCAAATTTTTTCTTTGTCATTTTCTAAATTTATATGATTAAAATATTTTAATATCAGACCATAACCGTTCAATATTTTCCAAAAAATAACCATTGTTTTACATGGTTACGACATTTCCAACATCTTTAATATCGGCTTCACTGCTTTTTTTCGTAGTTCTTCATCAATCAAAATTTCCGGTTTTTCATCTTTAAGACAACGATAAAGTTTTTCAAGCGTATTTTTACGCATAAATATACACTCATTACAATGACAAGTCTGACCTTCAATTTCGGGCGGAACGGGAATAAACGTTTTATCCGGATTGTGTTTTTCCATTTGATGAATAATTCCACTTTCAGTTACAACCAAGAATTTTTTCTTCTCAGATTTAGTCGTATAATTCAATAAACTACTCGTACTTCCCACAAAATCAGCCATTTTCAAAATTACTGATTTACATTCAGGATGTGCTATAATTGCTGCATCGGGATTTTCTTGCTTCAACTGAATAAGTTTTTCCACCGAAAATTGTTCATGCACGTGACAAGCACCATCCCAAAGAAGCATGTTTCGTCCGGTTATGCTATTAATATAATCACCTAAATTACGATCAGGTCCAAAAATAATCTTTTCATCTACAGGAAGTTGGTCAATAATTTTCTTAGAATTTGTTGATGTTACAACTATGTCAGTCAGAGCTTTAACTGCAGCAGTTGTATTCACATAACTAATCACCGTGTGATCAGGATGTGCATTCACAAACTTTTCAAATTCATCTGCAGGACAACTGTCAGCAAGCGAGCATCCGGCTTCCATATCAGGGATTAATACTTTTTTGTCCGGTGAAAGAATTTTTGCTGTTTCACCCATAAAATGCACCCCACAAAGCACAATAATATCAGCTTCCGTATTGGATGCCCATTGTGAAAGTGAAAGACTATCACCTACCATATCAGCAATATCTTGAATATCAGCTGTTTGATAGTAGTGTGCCATAATAACCGCATTTTTTTCTTTTTTAAGTCGCTTTATTTCGTTTATTAAATTTTGTTTTTCCATTTTTATTAACTTTCAAAATCTAATTATAATATTTTCTAATTTTTAAAAATATATATGATAATAATAATAGCCTGTTGATAGCGTTGATATTTTTTTCTATTTTTATTTGCTTTTTACGATATTAAATTTTTAACTGATATTATAAACAAATTATTTCATCAAAAGTTTCTTATTTTAAGCATTTTACATATATTATAAACATCATGTTGAAACTTGTCGAGTTAATATTTTTTTATGAAATTATTAAAAAATCTATTTGAATTTCGGGTTCATAATTCAGTGAAAATTTTTGCTAATTAATTTGCTTTTTTAATATTTGTCCGAGTATTGAAAATACTTTCTAAAAATCCAAATAAAGTTGTAATATTTCTTTCGATAGATGTTACAAAGTTATGAACAATATTTCAAAAGGTTTACAACTATATTACGAATAGGTTAAATTTATCAATTTTAGTCTTAAATTATTTGGTAGTATCGAGTTAAAAAAGCAGATAATTTTGTATTGCAATCCTGGAACAACACGCGATTTCATCTTCTTTTTTTCAATTTGTTTTACAATAGCTCGCGCAATTTTTTCTGCCGACATCCCATTTATTTCATCGTTTTCCATTTTACCCAACGCAATTTTCATTCGTTCGGTGTAAGCAGAGTCATTGTATTGCGAAGAAGATGTGTATTTTCTTGCTGACGTAAAATTTGTTTTTGTATCTCCCGGTAAAATTGTACAACACTGAATACCAAAAGGTTTCATTTCCATAGCTAATGCTTCCATCATAAGCAACAGGGCTGATTTTGCTGAACTGTAAAACGCTTGAAATGGCACAGGTATAACTGATGCTACTGAACCTACAGCAATAATTTTACCAAATCCTTGTTTACGAAATATGGGCAAGCAAGCTCGGATAACTTTTACCGAACCAAAAAAATTGGTTTCGAGTTGATATTTAGCTTCGTCGGAATTGGTGTCTTCCACAGAGCCGGCAATTCCGTTGCCTGCATTGCTGATTACAGCATAAAGTTCACCGTTTTCCGAAACAATTTTCTGAACAGCAGATATTACCATTGATTCATCATTCACATCCATTTTTATGGGAATAATTTCCCCGCTATTACCCGATTTTTGAGCTTCTCCCCCGCCCCTTCGTGATGCGGAATATACGCAATAACCTTTATTCATTAATAATTGCGCTGTTGCTAGTCCGATACCAGAACTTCCACCGGTAAGTAGTATGGTTTTCATATGAATAGATTTAATTTTTTACAAAAGTACGTTTTTTCAACGACATAATTAAAAAACTTCTATTTCGACCTATCTAATTATTAATAAAATAGGTACAGAATTTGTATATTTATAATTTAGCAATAAAAATAATTTAACTATGAAAAAAGTACATTATCTGTTCATTTTGAGTTTGATACTCGTATTTATAGCATCGTGCGGAACGCAGAAATCAGCTACAGAGCTTGCAGAAGAAAAACGTATATTGATTGAAAAAATAGAAAATCAACAATTCAAATTTATTGCCG
>JAAYSS010000061.1 GCA_012518275.1 Bacteroidales bacterium | reverse complement strand
TTGACATCCAATGCCGGTTGGGACACGAAAAAGCACTTGGCATTTTTGCAAGATGTGGTGGGCGAATTTCAGCAAGAAGGCATTCGCGTTTCCATTTTTGTAGATACCGATTTGGAACATATGGAATACGCTGCGAAAACCGGTACTGACCGAGTAGAGCTTTACACAGAACCTTACGCCAGCAACTACCACAAAAACAGAGAATTAGCCATTGCTCCTTTTGTAGAAGCGGGAAAGTTGGCTCGTCAACTTGGATTGGGATTAAACGCCGGGCACGATTTAAATTTAGACAATTTGGCTTATCTGAAACAAAATATTCCTTGGCTCATGGAAGTTTCCATCGGGCATGCGCTCATTGCCGACGCGCTTTATCTCGGCTTGGAAGAAACAATTAAACGCTATAGAGCACAACTCGCGTAACTATTTTTCTTAAAAAAACAACAAAATATTTTAGATACAGAATATGAATTTACAAATTTTATTGCAACAAGTAATGACCGAAGTTGCGTCGAACCCAGAAGTTCAAGCTGTTCCTGAGAAAATAAATTTATGGAAAATGACCACATACGGCGGTCCGATTATGGTTATTTTAGGAATAATGCTGGCAATCGCTGTTTATATTTTCATCGAAAGGTTAATTACCATAAACAACGCATCGCAAGAAGACAAATCGTTTATGAGCCGTGTAAAGGACTATATTCACGAAGGAAAAATTGAGTCAGCACAAAGGCTTTGCCGTGAAACGGATTCGCCCGCTTCACGGATGATTGAAAAAGGCATCAGCCGACTCGGTCGCCCGATGGACGACGTGCTTTTGGCTGTGGAAAACGTGGGAAATCTGGAAGTTTCCAATCTTGAAAAAAGCTTGGTTATTTTGGCAACCATTTCAGGCGGTGCGCCAATGCTCGGATTTCTCGGAACCGTAACAGGGATGGTGCTCGTATTTTTCAATATGACACAAAATCCAACCGGCGTGGTACAGCTCGTTGATTTATCTTCCGGGATGTATCAAGCCATGGTAACAACCGTGGGCGGTTTGATAGTCGGCATTTTAGCCTATTTTGGATACAATTACCTGATTTCCAGAGTAGATTCCGTTGTGCGAAACTTGGAGTCCAAAACACTTGAATTTATGGACCTGCTAAACGAACCAACAAAATAGTTGATTAGTATAATATTAAACAGAAAATAGTTATTTTGATTATCATCTGTTTATCTATTTATCCAATCAACTCATTTAACAATTTAACCAAACAAAAATGGCTATTAAACGAAGAAGTAAAGTTGAAAGCGGATTTGCAATGTCATCAATGACGGACATTATTTTTCTGCTGTTGTTGTTTTTCGTGATTTCATCCACGATGACAACGCCCAACGATATTAAAATAAATTTACCACAAAGTGGAGCAAAAACTGCAACCGAACAAGTTATAGCAAGAGTTTCTATCGATAAAGAAGGAAATTACTATTTGGCAAGCGGAAAAGAAACAGCCGTGCAGGTGCTTCCGGAGATGCTTGAACAGCAAATCCTTAGCATCGTGGAACGAGACACGGCAACTTTTTTGGCTCTTTATGCCGATCAGGACATTGCGTACAAAGAAGTGGTGCGCGTTCTGGATATTGCCAACAAAAACAAACTGAAACTAGTCATCGCGACATCGGCTCAAACAGAAGAAAACAACTCAAATAATACTGTTAATCAATAAGTTTTGGAACGCTCAAAAATATATGGAATTATAGGTTCGGCTATTTTCTGCCTGCTGACATTTCTGATTCTTTGGTTTGTCTTTATGCCTACTGTAAAAAGACCGATTGAAGATGAAGGAATTATGGTCAGTTTTGGAGATGAGCTAGACGGACTGGGCTTCGGCGATATGATTGCCGGTGTGGAAGAATTTTCTACACCTACTGCCCCGCCATCGCAGCGAACTGAACAGCAAGAACTTATCACACAGGAAACCGAACAATCCATCGTGGTACCTAAACAGCAGCCCAATCCGAAAACCACCCGACAAGTAACAAAACAAGACCAGCAACGTCAAGAAGACCAAAGAAGAAGAGCGGCAGCCGCTGCCGCTGAGCGGCAAAGACAAGAAGCTGCAGCACGAAGTGAAAACATTGTGGGAAGTGCTTTCGGGACAGGCAGTGGAACCGGTAGCGGCACGACTTCGGGCGATACGCGACAAGGTAATCCCGCCGGTTCGGGAACTTCGGGCGGACACAGTTGGTCGTTAAAAGGGCGGTCATTAGTCGGTTCAATTATTCATCCCGATTATCCAAAAAATGTGGAAGGAAAAGTTACTGTTAGTATTCGTGTGGATGAAACCGGTAGAGTAACTACAACTTCCATCGGTTCACCAACTAATATATCAGACCAACAAACCCGTAATGCTGCATTAAATGCTGCCCGAAAAACTCGATTTACTGCTGGAAGTAGTGTTTCCGTAGGAACGATAACGTATAATTTTAGATTGAAATAGCTTTTAGCATGGAGCTGGAAAAATAAAATCAGAATAAGTTGCCATTTTATTCCCATAAAGACATTTGTATAACGTTAATATTTTTTAATTATGAAAGTATTTATTTTTCTTGCCAACGGTTTTGAAGAAATTGAAGCCATAGCACCAATTGACATTTTACGAAGAGCTGAACTCGACGTGGTAACTGTTTCTATTTCAGCAAGTAAAACAGTGGAAGGAGCACACGGAGTTAAAGTGGAAGCCGACCAACTTTTCACGGAAACTACTTTTGGAGAAAATGATTATTATATTTTGCCCGGCGGATATGACGGAATGCTGAATCTTTCGGCACACGAAGGTGTGAATGAATTGCTGAAAAAACAACATGCAGCGGGCAAAAAGTTGGCAGCGATCTGCGCATCGCCTTCCGTGCTGGGAAAATTGGGTATTTTGCAAGGAAAAGAAGCCATTTGCTATCCCGGTTTTGAAGAAAATTTGACAGGCGCCACCATTTCTGAAAGCAGCGTTGTTGAAGATGGAAACGTGATTACCGGAAAAGGACCCGGTGTTGCCATTCAATTTGCGCTAAAAATTGTAGAAACGCTGAAAGGAAAAGAAATCGCCGATCAAGTAGCCAATGGATTGATGTTTAATTAGATTATGATAAGAAGAGTATTATTTTTTGCAGTTCTACTGTTGCTCGCTTCCTGCAATCGGTCAGGGAAATTCAGTATTTCCGGCAATATCACGGATGCTAACGGCGAAATGCTCTATTTTGAAAAAAACGGACTACTGAAAGACAGCTTAATTGATTCGGTAAAACTAAACGCAAATGGAAATTTTAAGTTCAAAACCAAAAGTCCGAAATATCCTGAACTTTATCGGCTTAAAGTAAAAGACCAAAAGTTGATTTTGGGCGTTGACTCAATCGAAAATATTCTGGTGAAAGGCAGTGCAAAACAACTGATTAATGCAAAAATAACCAATTCTCAGCAATCCAATCAAATCCAAAATCTAAGAAAAAAAGTGTTGGCATTGCAACTTGATTTTGATAAAATCGGAAAGGAACCGAATGCGCAGAAAAAAGTGGCATTAAGAGATACATTTCAGACTCATCTGGATTTTCATCGAAGAGAAGTGCTGGATATGATTTTGAACAATCCGCTTTCAATGGCTTCGTATTTCTCTCTGTATCAACAAATAAGCGGTAATTTCATTTTCAATCCTTATGAAAAGGAAGACCTAAAATACTACAGAGCAGTGGCAACTTCCTTTCAAACTAAAATGCCTGAATATGAGCGTACTAAAAACATCTACAACCTGGTTTTAAGCGCTATTAAAGAGAATAGGAAAGCCCGTCAACAAGTAGATTGGTCTAAACTTGAAGTAAATGAAATATCCGGATTTGTAGATATCGAACTGAAGGATAAAAACGGTTATCCGCAAAAACTTTCTACGTTCAGCGGGAAACCGATTCTGCTCGATTTCTTTGCTTACGAATCCGAAGCAAGAGTGGAGCACACGTTTGAACTTCGTGATTTGCACAAAAAATACAGCTCGCAAGGCTTGCAAATTTTCCAAGTTTCCATTGATCAAAACAAGATGTTCTGGCAGAAAAATGTTTCAAACGTACCTTGGACAGCGGTTTTCGATGAGACAGGAAACACGGCTCAACTTTACAACATCCGGCAAATCCCAACACTCTTTTTGATTGATAAAAAAGGAACAATCATCGGCAGATATACGAGCATGAGTGCTTTAAAAGCCGATTTGAGTAAAGCACTCTAAAAAATAAGAATTCGATGCTTGAAAGGTATCGAATTTTTTATTTTCTTTCGCTATGAATAAATCAGAATTTATTAAAAACACAGCATTAGAAATTGGTTTTGATGCCTGTGGCATTGCTAAAGCCGATTTTTTGGAAGAAGATGCTTTTTTTCTGAAATCGTGGCTCGGTAATAATTTCCACGGCGAAATGAGTTATTTGGAAAGAAATTTTGCCAAACGAACCGACCCGAGGATCATCGTGGAAGGTTGCAAATCCGTAATTGTTACTTTGCTGAATTATTATCCTTCACAATTTCAAAATCCAAATGTTCCGAAAATAGCCAAGTATGCTTACAGTAAAATCGATTACCATGTCATCATCAAGGAAAAGTTGTTTTTGCTGGAAAATAAAATTATTGCAAAATACGGCGAAGCGTGCTTCAACAAAAACCAACAACATCGGTTTGTCGATTCCGCACCGGTTTTAGAACGGCGCTGGGCTGAACGTGCCGGTCTGGGATGGATTGGTAGGAATAAAATGCTGATAAACCCTATGCTTGGCTCATTTTGTTTTATCGGAATTTTGATGATAAACGCAGAACTGGATTACGACGAGCCGATACAAAACCGATGCGGAACTTGCCGAAAATGTCTCGATGCTTGTCCTACAAATGCTTTGACAAAAGAAAAAGGTTTGGATTCGCGAAAATGCATTTCATATCAAACGATTGAGAAAAAAGGAAAAATTTCGGAAGATATCCGCCCAAAATTATCAGGTTATATCTACGGTTGTGACATTTGCAACGATGTCTGTCCTTGGAATAAAACCCGTACAAAAGCAACTCAAACAGCTGAATTAGAAGCATCTGATAAAATCATCAATTGGAAATTCCAAAATTGGGAAAACCTAAACGAAGAAGAATTTTACCGCATTTTCAAACATTCAGCCATCCAACGAGCCGGATTTAACAAACTGAAAGAGAACATTATGACTTGATGATTTCAAAACAACACTAATTTTTTATGAAACTACGAAAACCCAAAATAGAAAACTCGAAACAAGGAACTCTAAAAATCTATTGGCAAATGTTTTTTACGTTTGTCCGTATCGGCACCTTTACCTTCGGCGGCGGCTATGCAATGATACCGCTTATTCAGGAAGAAGTGGTAAAGAAGAAAAAATGGATTGAAGAGCGCGAATTTATCGATATGCTTGCCATGGCGCAATCGGCACCTGGTGTAATGGCAATAAACACAGCTATTTTCATCGGTTACAAGATGCGCGGTTTCAAAGGAAGTCTTGTAACGGCATTTGGCACCGCCTTGCCTTCTTTTATCATTATTTTATTGATTGCCATTGTTTTTACTTCATTCAGAGAAAACCCCGTCGTAGAACGTATTTTCAAAGGAATACGTCCTGCTGTAGTGGCATTGATTGCCGCACCGCTCTATAAAATGGGCAAATCTGCCGGAATCACGTGGAAAACAATTATCATCCCGATAGCAGCAATTCTGCTGATTTGGTTAGGCGGCATATCTCCTATTTGGATTGTTTTGGCGGCGATTATCGGCGGCATTCTTTACGGAACTGTGAACACCAAAAAACAAACGAAAACAGAATAATGGAATTTGAAGTTTACATACATCTTTTTCTCTCGTTTTTCAAAATCGGGCTTTTCGGTTTTGGAGGTGGTTACGCGATTCTCTCGCTCATCCAACACGAAATCGAAATCCACGGCTGGATGACGCAGAGTGAGTTTACCGATATCATTGCTATTTCTCAAATGACGCCCGGACCTATCGGCATCAACAGCGCTACCTACGTTGGTTACACGGCTTCAGGCTCTATCTTAGGTTCCGTTGTAGCCACCACTGCCATCATACTTCCATCATTCATCATCATGATAACCCTTGTACGGTTTTTCTTTATGCTTCGTGGAAACAAGTACATGGAGTTTGCTTTTCTTGGGTTACGTCCGGTCGTAATCGGGCTTATCGGCGCGGCAGCCGTATTGCTGATGACCAAAGAAAATTTCATCGACTACATCAGCTTCATTATTTTCGGTGCAGTCTTTTTCCTATCAATGAAAGGCAAAGTTCATCCGATTGCTTTAATTGTCATGGCTGGAATAGCAGGGTTTGTCATTTACTAATCCTGAACGGATGATGAAATAGTGTGAAATCATTTGCAAAAATTTGTTTGCACCCATTCGTAAAATTGTCATAAATAATTTGTAACTTTGTCTGAGCTGACAATCCAATTTGGTCAAGTCGCTTTATTTGCTTATTCTTCAATCATTTTGAAAGCTTTATTTATTAAAATGAAGAAAGAAAATTTAACAGTTCGTACGATTATCTTAATAACAGGGATTTTTATCTTAGCATTTGGAGTAGCTATTACCATCCGTTCGGGCTTGGGGACAATACCCATATTGTCAATACCATACGTTTATAACATCGCCTTTCCTGCCATTTCAGTCGGTACAATTACCATTCTGCTCAATCTGATTTTCATCCTGATACAAATAATTATTTTAAAGAAAGAATATAAATCACTCCGATTGCTTCAAATTCCTATCCTGATTATATTTGGATGGTTTATCGACGTGCATTTAAGATGGATGACAAATCTGACCCCAAGCAGCTACCTTCAGCAGGGGATTTACTGTATTCTCGGCTGTATAATCATTGCTTTCGGTATCTTTATGCAGATAAAAGCCGAGATGAGCATTCTCCCAGGCGAAGGATTGATTATAGCGGTATCCAATGCGTTGAAAAAAGATTTCGGAAAAATCAAAATCATTTTCGATAGCCTACTTATACTTATTTCGCTTGTCAGCATTTTCGTTTTTCTGGACACATATGAAGGTGTACGCGAAGGAACGATAGTATCAGCACTTTTAGTAGGTTTTATATTACAGTTTTACAATAAACAATTCACCTTCATTGACAAAATTATTTATCCGAATACAGCTCCCGTTGATTTTGTAGAAGAACCCTATATGACTACTGATAATTTTGTAATAACCATTTCAAGGCAGTACGGGAGTGGAGGGCACGAAGTAGGAGAACTAGTGGCAAAGAAACTGGGAGTGGCATTTTACGACAGTAATCTGATAGCTATGACTGCCAAAGAAAGTGGATTTACACCTGAATATGTAAAAAAACATGAGCAAAAACTATCCAACTCGTGGCTTTACAAACTTTACAAACAAAACTACTTCTACGTAAATGAAGCTATCCCCCCACAAGACATGCTGTTTTTGGTACAAACAAAAGTTATTCGCGACATTGCGGCACGAGAGTCGTGCGTAATTGTTGGACGCTGTGCTGACTATATCCTAAAAGGGCACCCCAACAGTTTTAATGTTTTTGTGCATGCTTCTGACGCATTCAGAATGAGCCGCGTGATTAAAATATACGGAGCAGATCCGGAAGATGCCGAACAAGAAATGGAAAAGGTAGACAAAGAACGGCAAAATCACAACGAACACTACACCGGACGTAAATGGGCTGACTTGAAAGATTATGACCTGACAATAGAAAGTTCGTTGTTCGGAATTGATATTACTGCAGCCATGATTATTGATGCCAGAAGAAAAGCACTATACACCAACCCCTTAACCGGAATTTAACTCTTATTATAATCTCTTTTTTAATACAATACAACTAATGACTTCTACCAAAATTAAATGCCCGAGCTGTAATTTCGAGTTTCCACTGGAAAGTGCGCTAAAAGACGAAGTAAAAAATGTACTTGAAAGAGAAAAACAGTCTATGCGCCAACAAATGCTGAAAGACAAAGAGCAGCAAGAAAAAAAACTACTCGAACATGAAAAAGCTTTAGAGCAGAAAGAAGCTGATTTTCAGCAAAAAGAGAAAGATTTCTCATTGGAAATGGAGAAACAGAAAAATGCGTTAAAGGCTCAATTGGAAGCCGACTATCAAAAACAGCAAGATGCACTACGTGAAGAAATACGGAAGTCGCTCTCACAAGATTTTGAAAATAAAATAAAGCTGCTGGAAGAAGCCGATCGGGAAAAAGAAAAAAAATTAAAAACAGCTCGCGAAAGAGAACTGGAATTTCTCAAAAAAGAACAAGCATTAAAAATAAAAGAAGATGAAATAGAACTTCAGTTGGAGCGAAAGCTACTAGAAGAGCGGGAAGTTTTAAAAAAGCAACTTCAAAAAGAAGAGTTGGCAAAAGCGCAGCTCAAAGATGAGAAGCACAATATGCAAATCAAGGAGTATGAAAAAAAACTGGATGACCAAAAAAAACTGATAGAAGAGATGCAGCGCAAAGCTGAACAAGGCTCCATGCAGCTTCAGGGAGAAGTACAGGAGCTTGCACTGGAAGAAATGCTAAAAACCATGTTCCCGATTGATGACATTTCAGGAGTAGCAAAAGGAGTGAAAGGCGCCGACGTAATCCAAACCGTTAGAAACCGAGTAGGTGCCAAAGCCGGCACTATCCTTTATGAAAGTAAGCGTACCAAAGAATTCTACATGGACTGGGTAACCAAATTGAAATCAGATGCGGTACTTGTCAAAGCCGATGTTTGCGTGATTGTAACCCAAGCCATGCCTAATGGCATTGAGCGTATTGGCGCTATTGATGGAGTTTGGATTTGTACGTACACCGACCTGAAAGGCTTAGTCATGGTGCTCAGAGACGGCATTCTCAAAATCAGCGAAGCATACGGCTCACAAATCAACAAAGGTGATAAAATGCAGATGCTTTACGATTACCTGATGAGCAACGAATTCCGCCTTCAACTTGGCGCTATCATCGAAGGTTTCACCGAACTTCAAAAAAGCTATATCAACGAACGAAACTCAATGGAGCGCATTTGGAAACAACGTGAAAAACAGCTTGAAAAAGTATTGTTAAATACCAACCAGTTCATCGGTTCCATTCAAGGAATAGCAGGAAATGCCATGCCCGAATTAAAACAAATCGGCGAAGGAAATGATAACCCTGCAATGGAACTAACAGAGTAACAAGAGATAACGCTCTTGCATTTATGAATTAGTTATCTGAATACGAAAATTACTGAAATAATCGCTCTTTTTTTGCTATTTTTGCAGATTATATTCGTAATTATATCAAAATGATTTCAAAAGTTATAGCAGATAATCTGACTCATAAAGTAAAACACGAAATTGACGAAGCCGAAAAAATAGTAATCGTAACACACCACGGTCCCGATGGTGATGCAATGGGCGCATCATTGGGATTGTGGCATTTATTGATGACGTTAGAAAAAGAGCCAAAAGTTATTGTCCCAAGTCCACCACCCAACTTTCTAATGTGGATGCCGGGTGCAGACCAAGTGCTGATTTACACCTTTCAAAAAGAAGAAGCGGAAAGAATTATTGAAAAAGCAGACCTTATCATTGCTGTTGATTTTAACACACCGAGCCGTTTGGGAAAGCTGGCCGATTCGGTTATTGCGTCAAAAGCCCGCAAGGTAATGATTGACCACCACCTGAATCCCGACAGAGATTTTGCAAACATTATTATTTCTTACCCACAAATTTCTTCCACCAGTGAACTGATTTTCAGGCTCATCTGCCGCATGGGGCATTTCTCCGACATCAATCTCGGTTGCGCCGAATCCATTTACACCGGAATGATGACCGATACCGGCGGATTTACGTTTAATTCGAACCACGAAGAAATTTACTTAATTATTTATGAGTTAATAAAACTGGGCGTTGATAAAGACATTATTTACAGACGCGTTTACGACACATTTTCAGAACACCGAATGCGTCTGCAGGGATATTGCATTTACAAAAAAATGAAAATTTATCCCGAATATCAAGCGGCGCTCATCACGCTCACGAAAGAAGAAATGAAAGAATTTCAGTACGTAAACGGTGATGCAGAAGGATTTGTGAACATTCCGTTATCAATTCGAGAAGTAATTTTTTCTGTTTTAATGCGCGAAGACCCGGACAAGATAAAAGTTTCGTTGCGCTCGCAAGGTTCTTTCCCTGCCAACAAATTTGCTGAAGAGTTTTTCAACGGCGGCGGCCATCTCAACGCATCCGGTGGCGAGAGCTTCACAACAATGGAAGAAGCTGTGAAAATTTTTGAAGAAGGATTGCCTAAATACAAAGAGTTCTTAAATCCGCTACCTTAAAAATAGATTTTTTAACGGATTCAATGAATATAAATTTTACGAAATGACAAAAGACGACATAAAATCTCAAAACACTTCCTGTTTAGAAGCAAAGGGCAGCAAATACCTTATCATCCTTGGTGACGGAATGGCCGATGAGCCCATTGAATCGCTGGGAAATAAAACACCGCTACAAGTTGCCGATACGCCCAACATCGACAAACTAACCAAAATGGGGCGTTGTGGAATGCTCGACACTATTCCCGAAGGTTTTCAGCCGGGCAGTGAAATTGCCAATCTTTCGGTACTTGGCTACGATGTTGCAAAAGTTTTTGAAGGTCGTGGTACACTTGAAGCGGCAAGCATGGGTGTAGATATTGCCGAAGACGAAATGGCGATGCGCTGCAACTTAATCTGCGTGAAAAATGGAAAAATAAAAAACCATTCTGCCGGACACATTAGCAATGAAGAAGCTGAAGAATTGATTCTTTTTCTTCAAAAAGAACTTGGAAGCGAAATAGTTAGCTTTCATCCCGGTGTTTCGTACCGCCATCTACTGAAAATAAAAAACGGCAACAAACAACTCAAATGTACACCGCCACACGATGTTCCCGGACAGGAATTCGAACCGTTATTGATTCAACCAACTTCTTCCGAAGCAAAAGAAACAGCCGAGTTGTTGAATACTTTGATTACAAAATCAATGCAATTACTTGAAAATCATCCTATCAACTTGAAGCGTGCAAGCGAGGGAAAAGACAAGGCAAACAGCATTTGGCCCTGGTCACCGGGATATAAACCATTCATGGAACACCTACTGCCACAGTATGGATTGAAAAACGGCTCGGTAATTTCGGCGGTTGATTTGATAAAGGGAATCGGTATATATGCAGGTCTAAAAAACATTGACGTAGAAGGAGCTACCGGACTTTATAACACCAACTACGAAGGAAAAGCACAAGCTGCGATTGATGCATTACGGACAGATGACTTTGTATATCTTCACATTGAGGCGAGCGACGAAGCCGGACATGAAGGCGACGTGAAATTGAAAATAAAAACGATTGAATACTTGGATAAAAGGGTGGTAAAACCGATTTTGGACGAATTGCTGACTTGGAAAGAACCTGTAACAATTGCACTTCTACCCGACCACCCCACCCCGTGCAACATCCGAACGCATACATCCGAGCCGGTTCCGTTTGTGATTTATAAAACCGACAGCAAACCCGACCAAGTAGAACAATACGACGAGTTTTCATGTGAAAAGGGTAATTATGGGTTATTGAAAGGAAAAGAATTTATTGACGAATTTTTTAGAGTATCAAGTGAATTTTAGGTTTTAAAGCCCAATTTTTATCTGCAATGTAAACACTAATGCAAACCGAAGGCATCAAATATACCGGTTCAAAAAAGAAAATAATTCCACAAATAAGTGAAATTATTCGTGAACTAAATGATGTGAAAACTGTATTAGACGGATTTAGCGGAACAACAAGAGTATCACAGGCTTTTGCAAAAATGGGCTATAACACCACGGCAAACGATATTTCGGTCTGGTCAGAAGTTTTTGGTACCTGCTATTTGAAATCTACAAAACCGGATAAGTTTTACAAGGAAATTATTGATTATCTAAATAACTTAAAAGGTTTTGATGGCTGGTTTACAAAACACTACGGAGCCGATGGCACCGAATCAAAAAAGCCTTTTCAACGAAAAAACACCCGAAAGTTAGATGCCATTCGCACAGAAATTGACAAACTGAATTTGGAGTGGGAAGATAAATGTGTAGTTTTGACAAGTTTGATTCTTGCACTGGACAAAGTAGACAGCACACTGGGACATTACGTAGCCTATTTGAACGATTGGTCAAAACGCTCTTACAATAGTTTGGTATTAAAATTGCCGCAGCGATTTCCGATTATTAGCCATAACGAAGTTGTGCGTGGTGATGTCTTTGAAATAATTGAAAATAAAGCTTTTGACTTGGCCTACTTTGATCCGCCTTACGGTTCAAACAACGAGAAAATGCCGCCAAGTCGCGTCCGATATGCTTCATATTATCATATTTGGAAAACAGTTATCTTAAATGACAAACCAGCTTTATTTGGTGCAGCAAATCGCCGAGAAGACACAAGAGATCACATAAGTGCATCAATTTTCGAAGAATTCAGAAAAGATGATAACGGTCGATTTATTGCCATGAAAGCGCTGGAAAAACTGATTCAAAAAACAAATTCGCGCTACATTCTACTTTCGTATAGCTCGGGAGGAAGAGCCACGAAATCCGATTTAATTGATATTTTAACATCATCCGGCAAATTACTGAAAGCGTTGGAAATAGATTATAAACATAACGTACAAGCGCAAATGCGTTGGACTAACGAATGGATTAATAGCGACAGAAAACATAAAGAGTATTTGTTTTTAATAGAAAAGCAAATTTCCTGATTTTTTAATAAACTACAAACTAAAATGAAATACATCATCAGCGGCGGTGGCACCGGCGGTCATATTTTCCCTGCAATCAGCATTGCAAACGCCATAAAAGCACGTGACGAAAAAGCGGATATACTTTTCGTTGGAGCCAACGAACGTATGGAAATGGAGCGCATTCCAAAAGCCGGTTATCCCATTGAAGGACTGCCTGTACGAGGTTTTGACCGAAAAAATTTGCTTAAAAACGTCAGTGTACTTATCGATTTACAGAAAAGTATCAAAAAGGCAAAAAACATCATCCGTAACTTTAAACCCGACATCGCTATCGGTGTGGGAGGCTACGCCAGCGCCCCAACACTAAGAGCCGCATCGAAATTTGATGTCCCTACCCTACTTCAAGAGCAAAACTCATATGCCGGCGTAACCAACAAAATGTTGGCATCCAAAGCGTCTAAAATCTGTGTGGCATACGAAGGAATGGAGAAATTTTTCCCGGCAGAAAAAATTGTAATGACCGGCAATCCGGTTCGTCAAGACCTGTTCAATGTTCAACCGAAAGCTAAGGAAGCGTATGATTTTTTCGGATTGAATCCTGAGAAGAAAACATTACTTATTGTAGGTGGAAGTTTGGGTGCCAAAACCATTAACCAAAGCGTTTCGGCAAAGTTAAAAGCTCTTTCGGAAAGCGATATTCAGGTCATCTGGCAAACCGGAAAATTTTATATTAAACAGATGCGAAAAGATGCTGAAAAATATATTAGTAAAGATTTTATCGTAACTGATTTCATTTCAAGAATGGATTACGCATACGCCATTGCGGATTTAGTGATATCCAGAGCCGGTGCAAGCTCCATATCTGAGCTTTGCCTGTTAGCAAAACCTGTAATTCTTGTCCCTTCGCCCAATGTAGCAGAGGATCATCAAACAAAAAATGCCATGGCTTTGGTCAACAAAAACGCTGCTATAATGGTTAGAGATAAAGATGCTATCGAGAAATTGATACCAGAAGCATTGGATTTGATTCAAAGCGATAAGCTCTTAAATGATTTTTCTAAAAATATTGTTACGTTGGCGCAGAAAGATTCAGCAAACAGAATTGTAGATGAAGTTTTTAACATTATAAATTTGAAATGACAAACAAGTACAACCAATACTATTTTCTCGGCATAGGCGGCATAGGCATGAGTGCTCTAGCCCGCTATTTCAACACAAAAGGATTTTCTGTTGCAGGATACGACCTAACCCAGACCAAGCTGACAGACAAACTTCAAGCAGAAGGTATTACGATTGTTTTTGATGAATCGATAGAGTCAATTCCGGCAGACTTTTTAGAACCTAATAAAACATTGATTATCATTACGCCTGCAGTACCCAACGAACATGAACAATTGGTCTTTTTTAGGAAAAACAATTTCCACATCATGAAACGATCTGAAGTTCTCGGCGCAATTACCCGTCAAAGCAAAGCCATCTGCATTGCAGGAACACACGGAAAAACAACTACTTCCACCATGATAGCGCATCTTATGCATCAGTCGCACGTGGAGTGTAGTGCTTTTCTCGGAGGCATTTCAAGCAATTACAAGACCAATCTGATTACTTCTACCCAAAGTAACTATGTAGTGGTAGAGGCTGATGAGTACGACCGTTCGTTCCATCGACTCACCCCATTTATGGCTGTAATCACATCCATGGAGCCCGACCACTTAGATATTTACGGTTCAGAAGAAGCTTTTGTTGAAAGTTTCGAGCATTTCACATCTCTAATTACATCGGGTGGTTCACTAATTGTCAACAGCAAAATCAATTTGCAACCGAGACTCCAAAAAGGAGTGAAACACTACACCTACGGATTAGACGAGAATGCAAATTTTCATGCCAAAAACATTCGTTCCGACAATGGAAAAATTTTGTTTGATTTTGTAGCACCCACTGATACCATCCACGACATCAAGCTCGGAGTGCCTGTAATGATAAATGTGGAAAATGCTGTGGCTGCTATGGCGCTGGCTTGGCTCAATGGTGTAACGAACGAAGAACTCCGAACAGGCATGGCTACTTTCCAGGGAATTTATAGAAGGTTCAGCTTGGTATATCAAGACGAGAACGTGGTTTATATGGACGATTACGCCCACCACCCCGGTGAACTAAAAGCAAGTATTTCATCTATACGACAACTGTTCAAAGGAAGAAAAATTACTGGTATTTTCCAACCGCATCTTTATACCCGAACACGCGATTTTGCGTCAGAATTTGCTGAAGCACTCTCTGATTTGGATGAATTAATCCTACTTGACATTTATCCTGCACGTGAAATTCCAATAGAAGGAGTCACATCTGAAATTATTTTAAAAGATGTGACAATTCAAAATAAATCTCTGATAAATAAAGAAAATTTACTAACTTTGTTAGATAAAAAAGAGATTGATGTGCTGGTAACTTTTGGTGCGGGAGACATTGACAAAATGGTGCCTGAAATTAAGAAATTTTTGAAAAAGAAGCACAAAGAACTGATGGAAAAAAATGAATCGACTGCTTAAATACGGGCTTATTATAGGCGTGGTAGCTGCTTGCTTGACATACGCTATTTTTGCGTGCGAAAAAAGCGCCAACGCTTCACAAAAAAAAGTATGCTCTGATATTCAGATCTTCATTACAGACTACGACAAAAAAATGCTGATAAGCAAGGAAGAAATCGCCATACTACTGAAACAAAAAAATCTGCACCCGATAGGCGAAACACTTGCCCGAATCCACACTAAATCCATTGAAGATGAGATAGAGAAACACCCGATGGTGCGTCGTGCCGAATGTTACAAAAGCCCCGAAGGGACAGTGTATGTGTCAATAGAACAGCGAACACCGATACTTCGTGTTGTAGGCGATGAGAATTATTACGTGGATGATATGCGAAAAATAATGCCCGTTTCACTGAATCATACGGCTTATGTCCCTATTTTTTCCGGTAGGGTAACTCATAAAATGGCTACGGGTTCAATTTTTGATTTTGCTCAATTTCTCAGTGAAGATAAATTTTGGGGAAATCAAATTGACCAGATAAATATTAACAAAGACATGAAAGTGGAGCTTGTACCTCGTGTCGGCAATCACATCATTATGTTGGGTAACTTTGATAGATACGAGCAAAAGCTAAAAAAACTGAAAAAATTTTATCTGTACGGACTCAATGAAGTCGGATGGGATTCTTACTCCAAAATTGACCTGCAATACCGTGACCAAGTAGTTTGTACACGAAAAAATTAAAAAACAAGCAAGCAACTCAGAAAACCATTAAAAATCTTAGTACCAGTTATTCACTTAAGCTAATTTATTTATAACCACTGAACTTAAAATGAACAACAAAGCAATTGTATACGTAGATTTTGGCGGATCACACATCTCGGCAATTGCCGGTGTTGTGCAAGATAATCATGCTTTGAAGATTCTTGGTGAGCAGTCACGTCCAAGTGATGACGTAAAAAATGGTATAGTGAAAAAAATCACAGGAGCAGCATTCAAAGTAAATGAAACCACTAAACTGCTTCAAAATTCGTTGAAATGGAAAGACCGAATATCGGTGGTGAGCCTCAGCATCAATGCAAAAACCATGAGACATCACACCATCAGCATTGAAAAACAAATTCCAAATATCGTTACCGATAAGCTTCTGAAAGATATGGAAGCAGAAAGCCTCGAAGAAGTCAAAACTAGCGATATAATGGTTTTCAGCAGCATACCTCTCGCATACTACATCGATGAAAAAAGGATGGATTCACCACTCGGACAAAAAGGGGAAATGCTTCGAGTAGATTACAATTTGATTATAGGAAATAATCAGGTGAAAGAAGCTCTTGAACGAACCTTTGAACGCACCGGCATTGCTGTAAACTACATTCATCTGGGAATAGAAGCCATTGCTACAGCCGTCCTTGACAAGAAAGACAAAGAAGTTGGTTGTGCTCTAATAAACTTGGGAGCCACAACTACCACGCTGGGCGTTTACTGCGAAGGGAAACTACAAGAATTTTTTGTGATGCCGTTTGGTGGACTGAATATCACAAAGGACATCCAAGAATTAGGTATAAGCTTCAAAAATGCCGAAATACTGAAGTGCAAAATCGGAACAGCTATGCAAGAACCGATCGATGAACCACTGAATATAAGAATTCCAAAAGAAAACTCTGACGATAATGATTCTATTGTTATTAGTACCAGCTTCTTAGCTACCATCATTGAAGCGAGACTTGATGAAATTCTATCACCGCTAATCGAAAAGATAGACATGATTCCCTACCCGCTTAATTCAGGCATAATCATTACAGGAGGTGCATCGAAGTTGAAAAATCTATCCGAGTTTATCCAAGAAAAAACAGGTTTTCAAGTTAGAATGGGTAGCCATGCCGAATGGCTTTCAGATGATACCGATCCCAAATTTTATGAACCGGAATACGCACAAGCTGTCGGCTCAATATTAATGACGAACGACTTCTATGAGCTAAATAAAGAAGAGAAAAGAAAAACAGCCATCGGAATAAAAATACCCGGCAAAAAATTACTATCCGCTTTATCTAAAAGCTTTAAAAATGGAATGGAATCTCTTTTCAAATACGATGATTTAGAACAGGAACAATATGAAACAAAAGAAATCGAAGAAGGAGAAGAAGCAAAAGAGGCATAAAAAGAGTCTCCGTGAATTTATACAATTTTACTAAATCGAAATCAAAAACATATGAATTTTTTAAATGATACACTCCCGCTGGATCTTCCCTTAGCAAACTCATCTATTATTAAAGTAATCGGAGTTGGTGGAGGTGGCGGCAATGCCGTCAACCATATGCACAGTCAAGGTATAGCCGATGTTTCATTCGTTGTATGCAATACTGATAATCAAGATTTGGAACGGTCATCGGTTCCTATCAAAGTACAACTGGGAAAGGACATCACACAGGGACTAGGTGCTGGCGGTGATCCCGAAATAGCCCGACAAGCTGCAGAAGAGTCCATCGAAGATATTCAGAATATGCTGGCTGACAACACAAAAATGGTTTTCATCACAGCTGGAATGGGCGGAGGAACAGGAACAGGCGCTTCGCCGGTAATAGCAAGAGTGGCTAAAAAAATGAACATTCTTACCGTCGGAATCGTTACAATCCCTTTTGCCTTTGAAGGAAAAAGAAAAATACGTCAAGCATTAGGAGGGGTGGTGGCTTTGAGTGAATTTGTTGATGCAATTCTAGTTATCAATAATGAAAAATTAAAGCTAATCTATCCGGACTTAGGATTGGATAATGCTTTCGCGAAAGCCGACGACGTGCTGACAAATGCCGCTAAAGCCATTGCAGAAATCATCACAATACCCGGATATATTAACACGGATTTTGCCGACGTTAATACCATCATGCGCGACGGGAAAGTAGCCATTATGAATACCGGTTTTGCTTCAGGTGAAAACAGAATTACCAAAGCCATTGAAGATGCACTCAACTCACCACTTCTGAATACGAATGACGTCAAAGGGGCAAAAAAAGTACTTTTGAGTTTATACTGCTCACGCGAAAACATCATCAAAATGGAAGAAATTTCCCAAATCCATGACTTCATGGCCAGTGTGGGCGAGGATGTTACCGTTATTTGGGGTGCAAGCTATGATGAAGAGCTAAAAGATCAAGTAAAAATCACGTTGATAGCCACCGGATTTGACGTAAAAGATATTCCGGGAATGCCTGCATCCATGATAAAACATCTGCATAATGAAGAAAAAGAAGATACAGATGTTGAAGTAGAACAAGAGAACTTACCGTTTGATGAAGAATTGGAAGAACAAAAAAAATCTGCCGAAGCCGAAATTAATAAAGCCATGGGCGAGCTTTATGGCAGTTCAATCAAACAGCCAGAACAACCTGAAAGCACAAAAGATGAAGACGTACTCCAAGGAGCAATCCCATTTGATGATTTAGAAGCCAATGAAAACACACAAATAATTGACATTTCAGATCTGTACGATGACGAGGAACTTCATAAACTGGAAAAAATTCCGGCTTGGAAACGCAAAAAAAAGTGATAATAACAATTTTTATTTTTAATAAAATATTCTCAAATTATGGGAAAAATATTCGAACAAATAAATAATGATATAAAAGCAGCCATGCTTGCTCGCGAAAAAGTGACACTGCAAGCATTGCGAGGTATTAAAAAAGAATTTCTCGAAGCCAAAACAGCCAAAGGAAGTGACGGTGTTCTACATGACGAACAAGCTTTGAAAATCATGCAAAAAATGGTGAAACAACGTAAAGAATCTGCACAAATTTTCACAGAACAAAATCGTCCCGAGTTGGCAGAAACTGAATTAGCTGAAGTGGCTGTAATTG